>JAXDJK010000473.1:0-4409 GCA_034665665.1 Acidobacteriota bacterium | reverse complement strand
AGAACTGATCGGACACTTTGCTTCGGGAAGCTGTCTTCAGATCGCTTCCGCGAGCGTGTCGCGCAAACGGTCGAAGACGAAGAAGCCGGCCGTGAGGGAGGCGGCGGCGTAGGCGAGCATCAGGATGGTGTCGGAGAGGTTCGGGAGGCGGCCGAAGAAGAGCACGTCCTGATAGGAGACGACGAACGGGGTCATCGGATTCATGCGCAGGAGCGCGCGCAGCGGACGGGATTGCACGTTGTCGATCAGGTAGATGATCGGCGTGACGAAGAAGCCGAGCTGCATGAGGTTGGTGATGATGTCGCGCAGGTCGCGGAACAGCACCGAGGCCGACGAGACGATCAGCGCGATGCCGGCCACGAAGATCGTCTGCACGAACATCAGCACCGGCACCAGCAGGATGGTCGCGCTGATGTGGGATTGGCCAACGGCGGCGAAGGCGAGAATCGCCAGCAGCAGGATCGGGATGGCCAGCGCGAAGTGCACGAGGTGCGAGAGCACGACCACCAGCGGCAGCGCCTCGGCCGGGAACATGACCTTCTTGATCAATCCCGCATTCGCGGAGATCGAGCTGGTCCCCTCCAGCGTCGCCGCGGCGAAGAAGGTCCACGGCAGGATGCCGGAGAAGAGGAAGAGCGGAAAGGGCTGCGTGGCGCTCTGGTGCTGGGGGAAGAACTTGGTGAAGACGAGCGTGTAGACGGCCAGGAGCAGCAGCGGATTGGCGAGCGACCAGAAGTAGCCGAGCAGCGAGCCGCGGTAGCGAGCCTTGAGATCGCGTGCGGTGAGCGCCGCGATGAGCTGCCGATGGCGGAAAAGCGTGCGGAGCTCGTTCATGCCGAGCGCCTACTGGTCATCGGTCACGATCAGCATCAACGTCGTGCCGCCCACCTGGAACTCGGCCTTGTCGCCGATCTCCACGGCGCCCTCGATGCGGGTACCTTCGAGGAGGGTACCGTTCGTGGAGCCGAGGTCGCTGAGGGTGAACGTCATCTCGTGAATCTCGAGCTGCGCGTGCTGCCGTGAGGCCTCGGTGTCATTGAGGGTGAGGTCGGCGTTCGAGCGGCCGATGGTCATGCGCGGCTTCTCGATGCGAAAGACGCTGCCGGCGTCGGGACCTTCCAGGATGGCCAGGGAAAGGCGCTTGCCCGGAGGAAGCTGCGGCGACTGCGACGGTGGCGGCGGGATCGGACGTTCGTCGGTCGTGTCGGTGGGCAGCGGTGCCTGCGCCGTCGCATCCTGCGGCGTGGCCCTGCGGGACGTGTAGGTAGAATCACCCGTGGCGGCTATCGGCTCGGGTTTCGCAGCGAAAGCCGGGTTGTAGATGTCGAAGATCTGCTGGCAACGCGCGCACTTGATCTTCTTCGACGGTTTGGCCTCAAAACGCTGCTCGTCGTACTGGTACTTGGAGTGGCAGTTCGGGCATTCAATGATGATCACGCGGTCGACTCCGGCAGGGCTGGCCGGGACGATAACACGATTCACATACAATCGCGCTTCATGCGAAAGCTCGCACTTTTTCTGCTTCTCTTTCCGCTGGCCTGCACGAAGTCTGAGACCTCGAGCACGTCGACCGCCACTCCTCAACCGATGACACAGACTGCCACGAAGCTCTCCGTCAAACCCGACACGCCGCAGCGCCTGGCCACCATCCCGAAGACGGCCATCGACTACGACCGGGCCCTGCTCAACGACAACGACCGCCAGGTCCTGGCCAAGCTGATCGAGGCGTCGAAGTCGATCGACGAGATCTTCTGGCGCCAGGTGTCGGAGGAGAACCCGGCCCTCCGCGAACGCCTCGCACGTCAGGCGCAGGAGTCGGAGCTCGACCGCGCCGGCTACGACCTCTTCATGGCCATGAAAGGCCGCTGGGACAGCCTCGCCAAGGACGAGCCGTTCATCGAGCCGTTCGGCCCCGAGGGCGCGAAGCCGGCCGGCGCGGCCTTCTATCCGGCCGACCTGAAGAAGGAAGAGCTGGAAGCCTACGTGGCCGCGCATCCGGACCAGAAGGAAGCGCTGCAGGGGCTCTTCACGGTGGTCCGCCGCCAGGGCGACAAGCTGGTGGCCATCCCCTACTCGGAGCATTACAAGGACCTCATCGACCCGGCCGCGGCGAAGCTGCGCGAGGCGGCGCAGATCTCCAACAACCCGTCGATGAAAAACTACCTCACCAAGCTCGCTGATGCTCTGGCGACGAACAACTACCGCGAGAGCGACATGGCCTGGATGGACCTGCAGGGGCCGATCGAGGTGGTGATCGGACCGTACGAGGTCTACGAGGACAACCTTTTCAACTTCAAGGCCTCGTTCGAGTCGTTCGTGACGGTGGTGGACAAGCCGGAGAGCGACAAGCTCGCGGCCTACGCGAAGCACCTGCCGGACATGGAGCGCAATCTCCCGGAGCCGGAGGAGTACAAGAACCCGAACCGCGGCAGCGAGTCGCCGATCCGCGTGGTGCAGGAGGTTTTCACCGCCGGCGATGCGCGCCACGGCGTGCAGACCGCGGCCTTCAACCTGCCGAACGACGAGACCGTCCGCGAGCTGAAGGGCTCGAAGAAGGTGCTGCTCAAGAACGTGATGGACGCGAAGTTCCGCCTGAGCGGCGAGCCGATTGCCCAGCGCGTGCTCGCGCCGGAGCTGCGCAGCCTGATCTCGTTCGATGCCTACTTCAACCAGGTGCTCTTCCACGAGCTATCGCACGGCCTCGGGCCGGGCCTGATCAAGCAGCCGAACGGCCAGCGCGTGGACGTGCGCATCCTTCTGAAGAACACCTACTCCTCCATGGAGGAGTGCAAAGCGGACGTGCTCGGCCTCTGGAACATCCTCTACGCGCAGAACAACAAGCTCCTCTCCGGGTTCGACGAGCGCCAGTTGTACGCGACGTACACGGGCCTGATGTTCCGCTCAATGCGCTTCGGCGTCGATGAAGCGCACGGCCGCGGCACGGCCGTGCAGTGGAACTGGCTGCGCGAGGCCGGCGGGATCATGCCGGCCGCGGACGGCACGTTCACGGTCGACTTTCCGAAGTTCCGCGAAGGCATCAAGACGCTGGCCACGGAGTTGCTGGTGACGCAGGCCACCGGCGACTACGCCCGCGCCGAACGCCTCCTGGCCAAGTACGGCGTGACCAACGCCGAGATCGACGCCGTGACCGCGCGGCTGAAGGACATCCCCGTCGACATCAACCCGGTCTTCCCGGCAGCAGGAGAAAAGTAAATGGAAGGACGTGTCCTCCTCCGGTGCGGTGACTGCCCCAAAACCCGCGAGATCTCCGGCGAGATCCCGGAGGAGTACACGGCCTCGTTCGCCCTGGCCGTCGCCGAAGACGGCTGGGTCCCGAAGCCCGGCGCCAACACCCCCTCCCTCATCTGCGGCGACTGCCTGACAAAGTACGCCGGCCACGAGACCGTGGATGACGAGGAGAAGGTGCGCGGGGAGCGGGATCCGAAGGAGCCGTGAGGCCGGTTGGCGGTTGGCGGTTGGCGGTAAAAGCTTGTCATCCCGAGCGTAGCGAGGGACCTGGGCGGGTGGGGCGCGGTGTACTTGCCACACTCCCCGTGCCCCACCCACCCAGGTCCCTCGCTCGACGCTCGGGATGACAAAGCGCGCTAGCGCACGTCCACCAGCGGCAGCTCGATGAAGCTGGCCTGCCGCGGGGTGTGGTAGACGCGCTGGGTGGCCTTCACGTAGTCCGCTGGTTTCGCCATGAAGATATTCGGGACAAACGTCTGCGGGTTTCGGTCGTAGAGCGGAAACCAGCTGGAGTGGACCTGCACCATGATCCGGTGGCCGGGGAGGAAGACGTGGTTGGCGGTCGGTAAGGTGAAGCGGTAGGGGAGCGGCTCGTTCGGGGCGATGGCCTTCGCCGTCTCCAGGCTTTCGCGGTAACGGCCGCGGAAGATGTCGGCCGAGATCATCAGCTGATAGCCGGCCATCTCCGGGTGCCAGGCCACCTGGTCGGGGTAGACGTCGATCACCTTCACCACCCAATCGGAGTCGGTGCCGCTGGTGGAGGCGATCAGGTTCACCACCGGCTGGCCGGCGATCTTCACCGGTGCGGTCAGGACTTCCGTAGTGAACGTAGCCACGTCGGTGCGGCCGGAGGTCTCGCGCTGGTCGTCGACCAGCCAGCGCGACCAGCTGCCGTTGTCGATCGGGCGCGGACGGAAAGGCACCGGCTTCGCCGGATCGGAGAGGTACTCGTCGAAGGCCGGTGCGTCTGCGGCGGGCATGGTGAAACCGGCCCGTCCGCCGGCCTGCAGGTAGAACGGTGTCGGACGTGCGCCGGTCGGCCACGCCGGCAGACGGCGCCAGGTGTTGGTGCCGGTCTCGAAGGCGGTCACCGGCGCCACGTCCATCGCCGGTGCGTCGTCCTTCAGGTAGTGATCGAGAAAGGGCCGGAGCACATCGCG
>JAXDJK010000472.1:0-4304 GCA_034665665.1 Acidobacteriota bacterium | reverse complement strand
GGAACGAGCGCACGACGTAGTAGTACGTGCCGGCAGCCAGATTGAGATCGCTGAACGACGTGGTCGCGCTCACGCCGACCTGCGCGTAGGGACCACCGGCCACCGTGGCGCGATGCACGTGGTATTCGGTGGCGCCTGGGATGGCGCCCCAGGAAAGATCGGCACGCGCCTGTGCGCCTGCCGCGATCAGACCGACCGGCGGCAGCGGCGGCGTGCACGGCGTGGTGGAGGTGGCGTTGGACCAGATCTCTTCCCTCGTGCTGGCGCTGCGATCCGTCCAGGAGGGGAAGAACGTGCCGTTGTGGCCGGAGATGCCGTTGTAATCGCCGTACTGATTGCCCGAGTTCGCGCCGGTGATGGTCTCATCGGTCATGCCGGTGCTGACCTTCTGCGGCGTGCTCCAGGTGACCCCGTCGTCGGCCGAGGACTGGAAGAAGACGTCCGTCTTCTTCCGGCCGGCGTCGCCCACCGTGTCGTAGTACATCATTCCGATGCGACCGCTCGTCTCATCGACGGCCAGGCGCTGATTGAACTGATCGTTCAGCGAGCTCTGATTGTTGATCATGCGCGGCGCTTCCCAGGTCGTGCCGCCGTTCGTGGAGCGGGTGAACCAGACGCGCGTCTTGCACGTCGAGGTCACCGTGGTGCCGGGCTCGTTCGCCGGCGCCGTGCAGCCGGTGGCGCCGGTGAGATCCGTCCACGACGTGTACACGAGGTCCTTCCCCGCGGCCACGTTCCGATACGCGCCCGACGACACGTAGATCAGCGCGCGGCGGCTGGCGAAAGCCGGCACACCGATGTCGTAGCTGTCCTTGGTCACCGCGATCTGCTGCGGCGCGCTGTACGACGTGCCGCCGTTGGTCGACTTGACCATGAAGATCCGGCTGTTGCCGGTGGTCGGCCAGAAGCCGAACACGGTGCCGTCGCTGTTCGTGACGACGTCGGCACCGATGGCCGTGCCGGTGGACTCGGCGCCGCTCACCTGGATGGGCGTGCCCCACGTGCCGGCCGGGCCGCTGCGGCGGTTCATGAAGGCCGGGTTACCGTTGTGCCAGATCACGTAGATGTAATCCTTGAACGGCGAGCTGGCGCTGTGGTCGATCCACATCAGCTGCTTGTCGGTGTTCGACTGCGTGCCGGAGAACGTGTTGTCGAAGGTCCACGTGGCGCCGCCGTTGGTGGACTTGTACGAGCGCATGAACAGCTTGGCGCTCTGCACGCCGATGGTGGTCGACCAGGCCGTGCCGTCCGAGGTCCAGTCGACCGTCGGATCGGAGTGCGACGTGTCGCCGCTCGCGAACGGCAGCGAGGTGCGGCCCCAGGTCACGCCGCCGTCGGTGGTGTAGTACTGCACCTGATGGCCGCCGGCCACGATGTCGTTCGACGCCGCGATGACGCGGTTCGGGTTCCAGTAGTCGATGCGGATGTCGGATTCGCTGCGCGGGCTGCCGGCGGTCCCGGAGACGCTCAGCGCGAGCTTGGTCGACGGCGCGGCGTCCGGCAGCGGCGCACGTGCCTTGAGGTCCTGGTGGTGCTCCATCCACTCATGGACTTCATGCGCGACACGCGGGTAGCCGCCCGTGGGATCAGACGCGCTGTAGTTCCCCTCGGGATGGTTCTTGCGCCAGTACACGCGGAACCAGGGAGGCAGACCGACCTTGTCTTTCTTCTCATCCGCGCGCAGCTTGGAAAAGTCCTGGTTCGTTGCCACGAGGGCCGCCAGCGCGCTGCCCGCGTCAATCTCATCTTCGTTCAATTGTTCATTGATGCTGGGCCAGGTTTCGGTCTGCTCCTGGGCATAGGCCACCGGGGCGACGAAAGCCGTCAGCGCCCAGCCACACAGCATCACTACCATCGACTGCCAAAGGGTGCGTCGTTTCATGCGGATCACTCTCTCCTTAGTTGGACCGTGGATCTAGAGCACCCACCGTTCCATGGGCCCAAATGCATTTCCCCGAGAGCGAGCCCTACGAACCACCCCTTTCGCCGGCCCATTTTCTAGCCCATCGCATCAACGATTGACCCACGTGGTGGTGCAGACGGTGACCCGATGAGTCGGGAAACGCGGCCAAAGGTTCACGAACGCTGCAACTGGCGCAACGCTGCCGTCTTCAAGGCCATGTTCGTACCGGCGCGGGCGATGGACCGCACTTCGTTCTCCGGAAGGGTCGGCAGGATGCGCAGCGCAAACGCGGGCGGGGTGCGGGAGTTGTGGATCAGCGCGAGCCGGACGTCGAGGCTGGCCATCCACTGCCCCGTCTTCACGATCACCTCCGCGATCTGCAGGTTCAGAAACGACGACTTGCCGATCCGCGCCACTTCCTCGATCGTCAGCCGCGGATTGCGAAGCACCGAGAGCAGCACCCGCGGATCGTTGTCCTGCAGCAGCATGGCGCGCTCGGTCCGGTCCGCCTTCGCCGCGAGGAGGATCTTCTCCATCTGCGAGAGGCCACGCACGTGATCCCAGACGTTCTCCTTCTTCTCCGGCGCGCCCTCGGCTGCCGGCCGCTCCAGGAGATGAGCAAGGCGTTCCTCCGCGTCCCCATCGATGCTCAGCGCGATTCCACCAGGAAGCGCCCCCACCACCGTCCCGCGCGCCGTCGCCTCCCCACCCCATGGCCCGCGCATCGTGACGACCATGGCGCTGTTGAACGCCGCCGGCTCCGGCGTCAACAGCCGCAACCCGCCCACCGACAGGTTCGCGCGGTGCTCCTCCCGCAACTCGGCCTCACTCTCGAATTCGACTGTAAAGGCCGCCGGTGCCGTGCGCGTGACGTTCATGTCCAATTCTAATTCTGCTACCCCCCCCGCCGGAGCCGTGCTTGCTAATTGTTGGCGCGCCCGTCCTTGATCCGGTTGCCCCACCAGCTCTCCTGGCACCAGCCGTTGTCCTCCCAGCAGACGAAGTTGTAATCGTCGGGGTAGACGGTCGACTCGAGCGGGACCTCCTGGCTGAGCCCCATCGTCTGCGCGCCATCCGACACTTCGAGGTCGTAGGCCACCGAGTCGCCAAACCGGACCTGCGGCCCGCTCTGTTGCAACACGTAGTACTCGCGGTCATAGGGTGGCTCACCGTCGATGGCCGGCGCCGCTTCGCGCGAGTAGTACGTTGCATCGAGGGAGTTGCGCCGGGCGGTGACGGTCAGCCGGTCGTACGGGCGGCGCCCCGGCTGCGCGTATTCCTGGCAGACCAGCAGATCCACGCCGAAGTCGGCCGTCAGATAGCGGGAGCATTGCCGGAAGCTCTGCAGCGGCGTCCGGGTGAGCGGCGCCGGGTCCACGTCCACGATCGTGCGGCCCCCGCTCTTCTCGGAATACCGGAGCTGGACGTTGTTCATGTTCAGCGTGGTGAAGCTTCTCTGCATCATCAGATTCGACTCGCTGCGCCAGTAGTCGTTGGCGTATACCGACTCCTCCCCCCGCTGCGACCACGACCGCGACCGCATCCACGATGTGTTTTCATATGCGGAGATCGTCCAGGAGTCCGGCTCGAGCTGGTCCGTGACGCGGAGCGTACGCGATGCCTGCTGGTTGCTCAGGTCGTAGTCGCGCGGCGCGACGTTCTCCAGCACGACCGTGATCGTCTTTTCCCCCGTCGACGCGAACGCGTGCAGGAACGAGCAGGAAACGCCGTGATTGGCGTCCACCCAGATGTTCGTGGCCTGGTCGACGGTCTGCCCGTCCACGAGCAGCGAGCAGGTGGCCCGCGCGCCAAGGTCGCCGTTCAACTCCTGCACGAACGCGGTGATCTGCACCGGCTCGCCGACCGCGGCAGTCTGCGGCACGCGGACGCTCCCCACAGCCAGATCCGGCCGGAGCAGGACCTGATTGCTGACGCTGATCACGCCGGCGCGCGCGCCCGACGCCCCCTTCACGATGGTCTGAATGTCGACAGATGTCCGTGGCCCCGCTCCCGGGAGCGGCGCGACGAGCGTGGCCCCGCCAGGCTGGTAGTTGGCAGTATCGCCACCGGCCTTGATCTGCACATGCTCGATGGTGCCGGGAGCCGCAGCAGCAATCTCGACCTCGGCCACGCCCTGCTTGTCGATCATCGACAGCGCCTCGATCGAAGCGCCCCCGTCGCGGCCGGTAGCAGGCTTGTGGCCGCTGTCTCTGTACTTGATGCGGTTCGGAACGAACCCACTCGGCGATGCGGTGGTGGTGGTGGTGGTCAAGAGGAGCATTGCACAAACGGCAACGACAGTTCTTTTCATGGTGGGGGTCCTCGAAGGGATGGGGTTGTCTTGTGGTCGCCCGCGGCGACCGGCGCTGAATCTCTCGACTGGCAGAGATGACAATAAGTG
>JAXDJK010000471.1:0-4397 GCA_034665665.1 Acidobacteriota bacterium | reverse complement strand
CCGAGCTGCAGCGCGAACTGCAGGATGAGCGCGGCCGGCAGGAGCCACAGCGAGCGGATCGAGCCACCCCGCACGACCACGAACGTGAGGAAGATCATCAGGCCGACACACTCGAAGATCAGCGCCGAGGCGTTCGGGACGATCACCAGGAGCTCTCCCTTGAGGGGCAGCCGGCGCACCAGCGAGGCATTCTCGACGATGGCGGTGGTCGAGCGGACCAGCCCCTCGTTGAGGCCGAGCCATGGAAGAAGGCCGGCGATGAGAAAATAGATGTAGCTGTTGCCGAGCCCCCCGGCCCTGCCGCCCGGGAACATGTAGGTGAAGACGAACCAGTAGAGGATGACGAAGCTGAGGGGCTGGAGGACGGCCCAGGCCACACCGAGGACCGAACCGGTGAACCTGGCGTTGAAATCGCGCTTGATCAGCTCGCGCAGAAGGTGGAGGTTGGCGTACGTGGCGGCGGCCCTTTCGGACCGCATCCCGGGGGATCGCCCGTATCTCTTGTAAGTTGAGCGAGGTTATTGTTTAATAGCATAAAAGTCAACGCGAGCGCGATGAACAGGCCAGCCCAACTAGAACTCGTCGGACGGAAGATCCGGCAACTCCGCCGCCAGCGCAAGCTGACGCAGGTGGAGCTTGCCGAGAAGATCGGCATTCACCAGTCCGACCTCTCGCGCATGGAACAGGGCGAGTACAAGGTCGGCCTCGATACGCTGCTGAAAATCCTGCAGTGTTTCGACCTCACCATCGGCGACTTTTTCGACGAGAACAATCGTGTCAATTCGGTCCTGGACAAGTTCCGGGCTCTCAGTCCTCATGCGCAGAAAGAAGTCGAGAGTTTCATCGAATTCAAGCGCAACCAGGAACTGGGTGAGGTAGATGGGGTGGAGGGTGGAGGTGACGATGCTTAGCCCGAAGAACATCCGTGCGGACGAGCTCCGCAAAGCCGCGCTGGCGAAGGTCCGCGGCGAAGAGTACGACGAGGCGCTGCAGTCGTACGACCTGGCGCTGTCACTCGCTACGGACGAAGATCTCCGCGAGCTGATCACGATCAACAAGGCCCATGCGCTGATTGCATGCGACCGTGAAGGCGCCGAGGTGAACTCGCTGCCGTCGATCCTGATGCGCCGCCGGAACATGCACCATTCGTTCATGGCCGCGTATGCGCTCGTGTTCAAGCACCGGCTGCAGAACGATCTGCGCCGCGCCATCTTCTACGGGCAGCTGGCCGTGGAGATCGCCCAGGATGCGAATGAGCCGAGCTGGAAAATCGGTGCGCTCAACGAGCTGGGCATCATCTACGAGACCGACTCACAGTTCGAGAAGGCCATCGAAGCGTTGAATGATGCGCTGCTGCTCGCTGACAACATCGCCGAGCCGGAAGAGCGTTCGTTCGTCCGCACGGCCATCATCCAGAACCTCGGGTACAACAAGCTGCTGATCAACGAGACGCACGAGGGGCTCCGGCTCATTCACAGCGTCATCGATCAGGTACAGATCCCCAGCACGCGCTCGGATTCGTACATCGATCTCTGCTACGGCTATCTCGATCTCGAGAAGTACGAGCAGGCGCGCCTGTACGGCGAGTACGGCCTGAGCATCGCCACCGATGCCCGGCAGATTCGCAACGCCCATTACCTCCTCGGCGAGGCCGCCTACAAGCTGGGCGACACCGACGCGGCCGAGTACCACTTCGACGAGCTCGCGAAGTTCTATCCGCAGTTCCGCAACCTCAAGAACCTTCTTTTCGCCATCGACCTCCGCAGCATGGTGAACCTGAAACTATGATCAAGAAACTCGTTGTATTCCTCGGTCTGCTGGTCCTGCCGGTCCTCGCGAGCGCGCAGATGGACCGCGACCTGCTGCTCACCCCCGACGGCACGATGTTCACCGTCGAGCGCGAGTGGAGTGACAGCAGCGCCGCCGTCGAGCCGGCAGCCATGTCCTACCTCGTGCTGACCACCCGGCGCGGTGAGAGCATCGAGCGCCAGATCATCCCGGCCACCCGCACCTCCGGCGCGCACATCAACCCGGCGCTCGCGTATGACTCCGAGTCGCAGATGCTGTTCGTGCTGTGGGAGCGGTCGCTGTCGCTCACCCACCGCGAGCTGCTCTTCTGCACGCTCGGCCGCGACGGCAACTGGAGCGAGCCGGTCACGTTCGCCGGCGACAGCAACGCCTACCGGACGAATCTCCGCATCGCGGTGACGCGCAAGGTGGATCTCGTTCCGGTCGACGACGACCCGTCGGTGGTCCCAGGCATCAGCGTGCACGCGGTGTGGTGGGAGCAGGATCGCTATCACGGCGAAGAGTCGGCCCAGTACGCGCTCTTCTCGGTCTACAACGGCGAGGTCACAGGCATCGAGACGCGCCGCCTCACGAATCTGCTGACGAACCTCGAGAAGCGCGATCCGCAGCCGCAGCCGGACGGTTTCGACCCCGAGGTGCTGCGTCACCCGGCCCTGTTCTCACTCCCGACGTCGGACGCGGTCGACGTGGTCTTCGGCGACGAAGGCACCGGCGGCTTCCACCGCCTCCGCATCCGCCCCGGCAAACGGTACTCGGACGCCCGCGTGCACATTCCGCTCGGCAAGGGCGAGTCGAACTTCCCGTCGCCCGGCTTCGCGCATGCGAACAGCGAAGCGCGCGTCGGTGCGATCAACGGCGATCCGGATCGCCTGGCCTTCTTCGTCCGCGACGGCAACCAGACCGTCCGCTACGTGACGTACAAGGATGCGCACTGGTCCGGCGTGCAGTCGATCCTGCTCGATGAGCAGGTCTCGGCCGAAGCAGCGATCGACGCGATCCGCCGCCTGCTCAACGACGAATAGCTTCCCGTTCTTCGGGAACGACGAAAGCCGGCCCTCACGGGCCGGCTTTTTTGTTCAGATCCGCGGTTTCGAGTTCTTGACCGACGTGATGATCCCCACGCCGAGCAGGAGCAGTGCCCCGATGCCGATCCAGAACGGCTGGACATCGAACTTCCAGGCGACCAGGGCCAGGGCGATGATCAAGATGATCCATCCAACGAAAGACAGGTTGAACCAGTTCACGGCAAACCCTCCACCCCAGCCGACTCAGCAACGAGGGTGCCACGAGGCGGATGTGGCCACTTTAAATGACACTGCCTCCACTTTGAAAGTGGTCCCAACCACTTTGATAGCGCCTTCGGCAGGCACGTTTGGACTGCCGGCGACCTCCTCAGGCGCCGCTTTGTCGCGGTGCAAAGATGCCGGTGCACGCGGCGCTGATCTCTGCGACCCCTGCCGGGGTCGAAATCGACGGCGACGCTGAATCCGGGGGTCGGCAAGAAGCCGCCGACACCCCGGCTATCTTCTGTGACGCCTCCGGCGTCAGAGTCCATCCGGCGCCGACGTCCCGTCCGCGGGCCCGCGGGCGGCTCGGCCTCGCGCTGCGCCGGAACAGGTGGGCTACAGCCGCGGAGCGGCGAGATCTCAGTAGCCCAATGGCGTGAGCCTTGGGGAACCGGCGTCGGCGCCCATTGATCGAGCCGCGGAGCGGCGGCATTGGGGTTCATCTCGCATGTCGCCGCTCCGCGGCTGGATTACAACGCACATCGTTGTGTACCCAAGGCTTACGCCGTTGGGCTACTGAGATTTCGCCGCTCCGCGGCTAACACCGTGTCGTGTGCGCCTCCGGCGCGTACTACGGATGCGTCGAAGCCGACAGGTGCGCCTCGCGCTGCGCGGGACGTCGGCAGGGCCCGCGGCCCGTCCGCGCTTCGCGCACAAAAAAGCCCGGCGCTTGCGCGCCGGGCTCGTGCTCGCGTGAGCGAGGTGAATCCGGGGACCGTCTTACAGGTCGCGGATGAGGAACGCGATGATGAGCGCGTAGATGACGAGCGACTCGATCAGGGCGAGACCGATGATCATCGCGAGGCGGATCGGGCCGGCGGCGCCCGGGTTGCGCGCGATGCCTTCGCAGGCGGCGACGATGGCGCGCGACTGGCCGATGGCGCCGGCAGCGGCGGCGATGCCGAGGACGAACGCGGCGGCGAGGACGCCCCACGCCACGCCCTTGTTGGTGGTGACGGCTGCATCCTGGCCGAAGGCCGAGAATGCCGTCAGCGCCAGGGTGACGAACAACAGAATGTGCTTCTTGTTCACTTGATAGTTCTCCTTTCGAATATCCCGAACCCGTAGGTTTGTCTGGTTCTCTCTTAGTGTTCTTCCGTCGCCACCGCGCCGCCGATGTAGACCATCGTCAGCATGAGGAAAACGAATGTCTGCAGGAACGACCCGAAGATGCCGAGGCCCATCATCGGCCAGGGCACGACGAACGGCAGCATGCCCATGAAGATGCCGGTGGCCGTGTGCTCGCCGAAGATATTGCCGAAGAGGCGCATGCCCAGCGAGAGGATGCGCGCGAAATGGCCG
>JAXDJK010000470.1:0-5836 GCA_034665665.1 Acidobacteriota bacterium | reverse complement strand
CGACTGCGGCCGATGCTCGGCAAGCTCATTGGCTACGGTCGCGGACTGCTGCGGTCGTTCTCCCTCCGCGACTGGAAGCCCTTCCACCACGATCCCGGCCTGACGCTCTACCGGGAGCACGGCCAGCTTCACATCGGCGATCGCACCCGGCTCTGGCCGTACGTGAAGATCTCGATCATCGGCAAAGCGGACGCGCCGGCACTGGTGCGTATTGGCCGGCGCTGCTCGATCGGCGATCGTACGCAGATCCACGCCTGCAAGCTGGTGGAGATCGGCGACCGGACGCTGATCTCGTGGGACGTGACGCTCCTCGAGAACAACTACCACTCGAACAGCAAAGGCCCCATCCGCATCGGTGACGACGTCTGGATCGGCTGCCGCGCCATCATTCTCAGCGGCGTGACCATCGGCCGCGGCGCCGTCGTAGCGGCGGGGGCGGTCGTCACCAAAGACGTCCCGCCCCACACCATCGTCGGTGGCAATCCCGCTCAGGTCGTGCGCGAGCTCACCCCGGAGTTCCGCGCTGCCAACGGCATGATCCCAATCCCCTGACGTTTACGACGCGCGGCGCTTGCTCGACGCCGCTGCCGTGGTGCCGGTGGCGACCGCGCCGCTCACCGACTCATTGCCCTGCGCGTCGAAGGCCTTGACGTCGTACACATACGTGGTCGAGGCATTCAGGCCGCGATCGGTGAACGACTGCGCGGTGGTCTCGGTCAGGTACGTGCCGTTGCGGTAGATACGGTAGCCGGTCACGCGGACGTTGTCCGTCGCTACGGCCCAGGCCAGGGTGATGGTGCTCGACGTTGCGCCGGTCACGTTTGCCGTGGCCGGGGCGGAGGGCTTGGTCGTGTCGATCGCGGCCTGTCCCTTCGCCGTGGCGCGGGTGCTGCGGGCCGACTCATTGCCAGCCGCGTCGACCGCCGTCACTTCGTACGAGTACTGCACGCCGGCCGTGACGTTCGTGTCTTTCCAGGTGGTGGCCGTGACCGACGCCACCTTGGTGCCGTTGCGATAGACGTTGTAGCCGGTCACCGCGGTGTTGTCCGTGGCAGCCGCCCAGGTCAGGTCGATGCCGCTGGTGCGCGCATTCGCGGCCAGCGTGGCCGGAGCTGCCGGCGCGGTCGTGTCCGTGCCGCCTTCCGACGAGTTCGTGAAGAGGCTGTACTCGTGCGCGCCGATGTCGTAGCCGGCCGAGCGGGGGTGGCCCCAGTAATCGGTCGAGAGCGACGGCAGCACCACCAGGAGGGCCGCCTGCACGACCGGCGAGCCGCCGGTCAGCTGGTAATCGGCCGCCTTGGTGCCGCCGGCATTGGCCAGCTTCGGGTCGGCCAGGACGTCGCCCAGGCCCGCTGCCGCGCCGGCCGTGCCGCCGAACCAGTTGTTCTGGCGGTAGATCACGCCCGCGCCGGCCACGTCGGCCATGCCCCGGCCGCCGACCTGATAGAAGATGTTGTTCTCGACGATGCTGCCGACGTGCGTGTCGCTGTCGATCCAGATCATCGTGAAGCTCGCCTTGTAGAACGTGTTGTTGGCGATGACGGAGTTCTTCAGGCCGCCGCCGATGCCGTAGGAGCCGTAGTAGAAGCCCCACTTCGTGTTCGCGACGATGTTGTTCGTGATGGTCAGGCCGGTCAGCGGGAGCACGACGTCGTACTCCTCGTTGGCCGTCGCGATACCCGAGGCCGGGTAGCCGTCGCGGAAGTAGCGGCTGTTGTTCGTGCTGTAGACCAGGTTGCGGTTGACGGTGGTGGTGCGCGCGTTGTCGAGGTAGATGCCGACGCTGAAGTTGTCGTAAACCTCGTTGTTCTCGATCAGGCCGTTGCTGCTCACCGCGAAGGCGATGCCCTCGCCGTCATTGTTGTAGATGCGGTTGTTGGTGATGCGGGCGCGCGTGCCCTTGGCCACCATCACGCCGTTGGCCCAGCCGCCCGTCCAGGTGTGGAACTGGTTCTCCAGGACGTTGTTGCGGACCGTGTTGCCGTCGAGGGTGATGTCGGAGGTCGAGTCGAGACCGGCGCTGCCGCCGATGTAGATGCCGTTGCGCTGCGAGTTGTAGATGGTGTTGTTCAGGACGTTGATGTTGGTCGCGCCCCAGCCGCAGATGCCGATCTTCTTGGCGTTGCGGACTTCGAAACCGGAGAAGTCGACGTAGGCGGCGCCGTTGAGCACCACGGCGTCGGTGTCGACGGCTGCGTTGGCGCCGTCGATGATGGCCGTCTCGCCAGCGTAGGAGCGGAAGGTGATGCGGGCGGCCGAAGTGCCCTTCGAGGAGATCTTCACGCTCTCGAAGTAGACGCCGCCGCGGACCTGCACCTGATCGCCGGCTTTGGCCATGTTGGCGGCCTTGGTGATGGTGCGGAAGGGAGCAGTAATGGAACCAGTACTGGCATCGTTCCCGCTCGTAGCAACATAGAGCGTGGCGGCGTGCGCCGGGATGGTCACGGCAACAACGGCAAACGACAGAACGGCAGCGAGCTTCACCAAACGCATCAGGGCCTCCGCGCGGTCTTGTCGACTACTTCGACCCGGACGTCCTGATGGCAGGAATGCTCAAAGCAACCAGTTCAGCGTGACTGCCTGACCTGCGTTACTTCGATCACGTTCGGTAGCCCAGCCGTCTGATTGCTCAGACCCGTTTGCTTTGCGTCCCCCCGTCGCCGGAGGTTTGCCTTTTTCGTGCGACCGCTAAATTGTTATTCGACGGAACAACTTGTACCGCCGTGAATTCCAGTGCTGCTGATAAGTGGTTGAATCCGTTTACCGAACTCGGCCACTCACTGGCCTCACCGTTGATATGAATAATATAGAACAAGTTCACGAAAAGCGTGAGAAAAATTACGAGGCACCTAGATTGGTGGTAGGCGATGCCCGGCAGCATGCGTACGATGCCTTCGTCCGTCGATGAAGGAGGATGCCTTGAACCGTTTCCGGCTGGTGATCCTGAGTTTTCTCCTGATCGTTGTTGCGCCGGCGCTGCTCGCGTCGGAGGCCCCTCGCCGCGAGCAGCAGAAACCGGGTGACGACTTGCCGCGCATCGCGAAGAATCAAGGACGTCCCGGCCAACTTCAGACGATGCTGGACGAGTGGGGCTGCAGCGCCGAATTCGTGTCGTGCGACCTGAACGGTGACGGCGGGGGCGGTGGTGCGGGCGGAGGCGGAGGCGGAGTTCCGTGCGTGCGGAACTCGCAATGCAACTGCGGAAGCATCGAATGCCAAGGGAACTGTGTCGCCAGCTCGTATGGATGTAGGTACGCATCGGCGAATACCTGCATCGCCTGTCAGCCGTGACGCGGCTGGCGGCTTTCCTTAGTCTCGCGATTGGCTTCTCGGCCTACGCGTATCGCGCGGAGTACTTCGTTCGCGCGAACGGTCAGCGCTTGCCCAAGAGTGAGATCTGTTTCTTTGCGGCGTCTGAGGGCCATGACCCTCATTCCTATTATTTCGCCTCCGCAGAAGTGACGTGCCTTCCGGCCGCGGACGTGATCGACCTGCCGCCGGGGCAGTGGCACTTCTTCGGACGGCAGGCGGACGGTTGGGTGAGCGCGGACGATCGGTCGATGAACTACGACGGTCCGCCTCTTCCTGAGCAACTTTACAAGGCGATCGATGTCGAGCTTCAACGCGCCGGGACGGTGGACTTCGGTCCGCTCATCGACACCCTCGGCGCCGGAGAGCACTTCGCGGTGTACGTTCCGAATACGGATGTCCTGAATCGGCCGGCGGCCGTGCTGCCGTTGCCGCCGGATGTATCGGTGGTTGACGTTCCGGCAGATAAGCCGGTTCTGCCCGTTCGTGTTCGCGACGGCCGTCTGGTGGAGATCGGCCGCACGCTTACGGTGTCCGATGGAGAGACGCGACGCGTGGAGCGGCTCGGTCCAAGCCCCGGCCGGACGGATGTCGTGGCGTGGATCGCCCTCGATCAGAGCCGACTCGGTGATTACGCGGCGCCGCTGGCATCGCCGGTCCTCACGCTGACGGACGCTGCCGGGATCGTGCAGGAACCACTCTACGCCATGCGTGACGGCCGTGCCGTGCACCTCAGCCTCGTGATCTTCAAGGATGTCGTTCCCGGGGATGCGCATATCTCGCTGGGCGGGGATGTGTGGAAGAAGGCAGCGCTGGAGGTGAAGGTTCCGCGGGAGGAGCGGTTTCGTTTCGTGGATGAACCACTAGCGGCCAGCCCTGCCGCCGGCGTGACCATCGCGTGGTCCGTTCCGGCGAACGGCAACTCCGCGAGCACCGTTCGGAAATCGTGCGATGACGCGACCACTGATCCGAAGCCGATCGCGCCGATCATCCGGCTGCTTCGCTGCGCGAACCTGCAGCCGGGCATGCCCGCGTCAAGCGCGGATTACCGCACCTGCCAGGCGGTCGACGGCTTCAAAGCGCCGGCAGCAAAGCGCCAAGGGGTGGCGAGGTTCGCCGGTATCGATCCCGGCGTCTATGTCGCCGAGGTCCATTTTGGTGAATTGCCGCCAGCACGAGAGACGATCGAAGCGTCGATCGGGGAGGTATCCGAGCAAACGCTTCGTATCGAGGCGCTTCGCGTCTTCGGGAGGGTTTCGCACGAGGGAAAGGCAGTTAAGGCGGAGATCCGATTTGCGACCGGGCGCGCGTTCAGCGATGGCACGGGGCAGTACGAGGCGTTCGTCTCGACAACCCCAGGCCGTGAGGCCGTGACGGTGCTGCCGTGCGCCGATCTTGGCAAGTACGTTTTGATCCCGGATGTGCCGATCGAGGTCAATACGGCTTACGACATCGACATCCCCAGCAATCGTCTCCGAATTCGGGTCATCGGTGCCGGCGGACGGCCCATCGAATCGGCGGCAGTGGGGTTGGTACTTGTCGAATCCATGCAGGGCTTTGAGTTCAGCGGAGGTGAGTATCGTACGGACGCGGACGGCATCGTCACGCTGGAGGCGCTCTCCCCTGGTGCCGATCTCCGCGCCTGCACGGTTGCCCCGGCGTACCTTTGGGCCTGCTCGGAGCCGCTCCGTCTCGGGAACGATGAGCAACGCGACCTGACGCTCACCCTTCGGGAAAGCGCGAGTACCCGTGGAAAGATCGTCGGCCCGCGACTCGTCGGCGGTTGGGTCACCTACGTTTCACGCGACGGCATGATCACAGAGACGGCGCCCGTAGCTGACGATGGGTCTTTCGAGCTGAAGCGTCGCCACCTCTCGGGTGAGCACGTGGTGATCACGTCTGGCAACGAGCCGCTGATCGCCATGCAATCAGCGCCGACAACGCCGGACGAGTTGCTGGAGCTCGTGGTGCCGGTCGGCCGTCGGCGCACGTTCCGGGTCTCGACATCGGAACCGACGCCGGCCTCGTTTTTCACGATCAGCATTGGCGGTCTGCGCGTGCCACTCGATTCACTCAGTGCGCACCTTGCCCGCCGCGGGCTGTCACCAACGGTTCAGAATCGCGGGCCAGCCATCGTCGCCGACATCCTCCAGACCGGGCCGATCGAGGTCACTCTTTCCGTTGAGCCCATTCGCGACGGCGTGCAGCCGGGCGACACGTTTGTCCTCCCGCAATACCGGTCGACCTTGCGCGTGCAGACCCTCGTCGAGGCCGACGAGCTTGTTTTCCGTCCATAGCTGCCCGGCCCGGCTGTTGCAGCCGTGACGCGCGTGAACGACGAGCCGGCGAACGAGCGGATGCTGCGGGAGCAGATCATCGCGCGAGGAGTGACCGAGGCGCGGGTGCTGGAGGCCTTTCGGTCCGTGCCGCGGGAGTCGTTCGTGCCGCGGAACCTGCGCGCTTCGGCCTACGACGACACGCCGCTGCCGCTCGAACGGGGGCAGACCATCTCGCAGCCGTTCATCGT
>JAXDJK010000469.1:0-6814 GCA_034665665.1 Acidobacteriota bacterium | reverse complement strand
CCGGCGTCTCGTTCGCGGCGCGGATCGGAATGGACGGTGTGGTGGCCTGGAACGACGTGGTCTGACTGCCGCCCTGCACCACGGTTCCAAGGTTGCGTGAGATCGTGGAGGGAGTCAGTCCGTCGAGCGTCTCGTTCAGCACGACGGACGTGGCGGCGGTTGCGGTCGAGGTGTTCGCGACAGTCGTCGTGACGGTGAACTGCTCGTTCGGAAGCACCGTCTGCGGCTGCGTCTGCGTGACGCTGATCGCCGCCGGACGCGGGAAGACATTCGAGTCCTCGATCACGGCCACGATCGTGCCGTAGCCCGGCTTGCCCGGGACCGGACCGTAGCCCGGCTCGACCTTGACCACCGCGGCCGCGGCGATGTTGCCGTAGATGTCGTTGCCCTGCTTGTCGATGACCGTGGAGACGATCACCTCGACGTAATTCGGAACGGCCACGGGAGGCGGCCAGCTCTGGCCACCTTTGGACGTCCAGCACGCCGGCGTCAACGTACGCGAGGTGGCCGTCGGCTGGCAGACGTGGATCTGCTCGACCGGATCGGCAAATCCCTTGAAGCTGGCATTGGTCGCGTAGTCGCCCTGCAGGACCTGCTTGTCCCACTGCGCGCCCCAGAAGTTCACGCGGTCGCCGAGCTTCAGCCCGCCGTTGTTGCCGCCCCACACCACAAATGACGTGGAGAGATAGATGGTCGTCGCCACGGTGCGGAAGGCCGGTTCGTAGTACGCATCGCCCGCGAACGAAACCGTGAGCGAGCCCGGTCCCGACACCTGATCGGGCCCCAGCGTGAGGGTGGTCGAGGCATTCCCGTTCGCGTCCGTCACCGCGGTCGCCGAGACGGTGCCCACGGTGAACGTCACACTCTTCCCAGCCAGCGGCGCCAGCGAATCCGGATCGAGCAGCCGCGCGCTGACCGTCTGCGCCACCGCGGTCCCGAGCAGCGTCTTCCCGGTGTACTCGAGCAGCACGTTCTCCCGCTCGATGGTCACGGTCTGCGTGACATGCAACGCCGCGTAGTCCACCGCCACCACCACCTCGGACGGAGGAACGTTAACCGTGGTGGCCACACGCGCCACACCGGTAGCATCCGTGACCGCACTGAAGGTCGACCCACCAAAGGTGAACGTGAGCGAGCGTCCGGCCACGGCCGCGCCACTCGCATCGGTCAGCAGCGCCGCCAGCTCGATCGGATCGCTGTACTGCGCATGCGTCGCGCCGACATACAGCAGCGCCGCCTCCCCGCTCGGCGGCAGCGGAACGTCGGGACCGCACGACGCGGTCTGCCACGCCACCGTGGCGTCGTTCGAGACCACCGCCTCGCCGCTCCCATTCGTCACCGAGGCATGGACCACGTCCGCGCCCTGCGCGGTGCCGAGGTAGGTGAAGCGCGCGTTGCCCGTACGGTCGGTGACCGCCTGGCCCGTCTGCCCCGCGTTCGGCCCGCTGACCGCGCGAAAATCGACCAGCACATTCGCCAGCGCCGCGCCATCCGCATCACGAAGCCGTGCCGTCAGCGTCACCGGCGATCCGCCCGACCCTGAGACTGACCCGGGCGTCAGCGACAGCACACCCGCAGGCGCCTCTGTCCCGCGCGTCCCGACGGCCCGCCACTGCAACGACTCGTTGCCGCGGCAGGACGAATCGAAGCCGCCGGTGTCCAGCACATGCCTGCTGTCGAGAAACGACTGCGCGATGCCGCCGATCGTGACCGTGATCTTCGGCACCCGCGTCTCGTTCGCCGCGAGCGTGCCGCCGCACGGCACGATCGGATACGCGCTCGTATCAAAGTCGCCGGGAGTGGTTTGCGTAAGAATCGCCGACCCATTCGCCGGGATGACGAAGTTGTTCCAGAGCGAGAACACCGCATTGCCGCGCTGCAGATCGACGGTGACGCGATCGATCGGCACCGGCGCACCCGACGTGTTGTCGATCCGGATCGCCCCCGCATTCACCGGCGCCCCGCCACCGAGGTAAAGCACGTTCGGCGCGCCCTGCCAGGGCGTCGGAAAGTCGGCACTCGGCGTGGCGTTGTCCGCAAACGCCACCGACACCTCGAGACCCGCGCTGTTCGCGACCTGCACCGGCGCGATCGCGTCCGACTCGACCGCCGCGCTGTTCTCGCCCTGCGACGCGGGCCCACCCTCATCGGCGGCCGCACTCGACATCGCGGCGAAGGTGCGCGGTGCCGCTTGCGCCACTCCGAACAACGGCTGCCGCAGAGAAAGAAAGGGCTGCCAGAGGACGAATTCAACGAGGATCAACGCCAGCAACTGGCGCACTGCGGACTTCCGGGACATACGTCCTCCGCACCGACTTGCTTGAATTTGGGACCGACGGCGCGCATCCTCGCCTGCCGCGGCAGGGATGTCAAGATGTCTGGGCGGAGGTGTTCCTTACCAGCTTAATGTCCCGGCGGCGTCTGCAGACCGTTGGGGTAGATCAGGTAGACGGTCCCGCCCGACTTTTCGAGCCAGAGCGGTTCGAGCTGGGAGCGGAGGTAGGTGCGGCGTACGTTCGCGTCGGCCGACGCGGCGGGGTCGTTGACGATCGGATTGCCGTTCGCGTCGAAACCGACGATGACGGCCAGGTGGCCGGCGCTGGAGGGGATGGCGGCGCCGGTGAGCTGTCCGTTGGACCAGGCGAAGCTGAAGACGACCGGGATGCCGATAGCGACCCAGTTCTCGACGTCGCGCATGGAGGTGAAACGCGCCACGTAGGCATTGAAGCCTTTCGTGGCGGCGTAGGCGGTGTTGAACGGCCAGTTGCCGTAGCCGCCGAAGATCCAGTCGTGCACCCCAGCGGTGGCGGCACGGACGCGGGTCTCGCACGTGGCAGTGTCGTTCGTCAGAAAGCCGAGGACCATTGACGTCGAGGTCGGGCTGCACCAGACCGTGCCGCCATCGGGGTAGACCATCTGCGAGCACTGCGGGACGTTCAGCAGGCGGTTCCATTTCGCAGGATCGCCGGCCAGGAGCGTGGAGGGAGCGGCCGGCGTCGACGATGTGGCGATGCTGGCGTTGCGCACGGTGGGCAGGTTCACGCCGCTGTCGCTGAAGAGGCGGACCTTGACCTGAACCGCGTTCGCGGCGGCGTTCTTGGTGCTGAGCATCAGCGTGTCGGTGCTGACGCTGCCCGCGGTATCGCCCTGCGCCTTCACAGAGTGACGGTGGACGGTGGAGTTGTCGTCGTCCCAGACGCCGAGGTTGTACCACTTGGTCCAGACGGTACCGACCCGCGCGCGGACCTGCGTCTCCACCCAGCTGCCGGCCGGTGTGGCCGCGTTCCAGGAGGGGATGGCCTGGAGGAACGGTGAAGCCGGCGTGACGATGGGGCTGGTGGCCTCGCCGACCATGAAGCCGGCGCCGTTGTAGAAGTTGCCGCCGCTGTACCCGCCCGCGGCGTAGGGATCGGTTCCGGAAACGGCGGTGCTGGGATCGAGCTGCAGCTCCTGCGCGGCGGTGAGCCGCACGCCGCTGCGCTGCCATGCGCTGAAGCCGCCGCTCGCGGCGCTCCACCGCGCGAAACCGGTGGTGTACGCCGCACCTTTCCCGGCGTGCAGCGGCAGCGTGAGGAGGGCGCCGAGGATGACCAGGAGGGCGTGAACTCTCAGACCAGTACGCATCGCAACTCCTCTTTATAATCCCGCTGCATGAGCGCCTTGATCATCGTCGACATCGAAGTGACCGATCCCGTGCAGTACGAGGAGTATAAGCGCCTGGCCTCCGCATCGATCGCCGCTCACGGCGGACGCTATCTCGTCCGCGGCGGCGCAAGCGAGGTACTCGACGGCGATTGGACCCCGCGGCGCCTGGTGGTCCTGCAGTTCGATTCGGTGGAGAAAGCCAAAGCCTGGCGCACCTCGCCGGAGTACGCCGAGGCGAAGAAGATCCGCGAGCGCTGCGCGCGGTCGAACATGGTGGTCGTCGAAGGGGTGTGAGCGAGAAAGCGCGGCGGACTACGCGAAGCGTTTGGAGTGCGGTGTCGCCACCGCTTTTGTACAGCCACCCACGCAGTTGGTGCTGAAAACACATCCGGCGTGACTCACACATGCAGCGCCTGTGGCTATAGGAAAGCGGTGGCGACACCGCACTCCAAACGCTTCGCGTAGTCCGGCGCGCTCTTCGTGGAAAAGTTGAGATACTTGGAACCGGAGGCTCGGGTGGAACCTACGGCGGAACAGCAGCTGGTGGAACAGCGGTTAGTCGCGCGGCGCGATCGGGGAGTGATCCGGCACGCCGGATCCGTCTACGGCACCTCGAACGACGGGCTCCCCCTCACCGTCTACTTGCCCGCATCGGGGATCGCCGAGATCATCGTGCTCGCCGCCATTCATGGGGATGAACCGGAGACCACGGTGGCGGTGTCGGAAGCGCTGCGGTGCTTGCCGGCGGGCGAGCTGCAGGCGGCGGTGATCCTGTGCGGGAACCCGGACGGGATGGTGCGGGGCACGCGCGGCAACGGCAGAGGGGTGGATTTGAACCGGAACTTTCCGACGTCGAACTGGCGTCCGGAGCCGGTCTTTTACAAGAGTCGGGCGAACGATGCCCGCGACATCGCGCTCAGTCCGGGACCGGAGCCGGCTTCGGAGCCGGAGACGCGGGCGCTGATCGCGCTGCTGGATCGCCTGAAGCCGCGCGCGGTGGTCAGTCTCCACTCGGCACTGGCCTGCATCGACGACTCCGGCGCATCGCACCTCGGGCGACAGCTCGCCGACCGGTGCGCCCTCCCCTTCCTCACGGAGATCGGCTATCCGACACCCGGGTCGATGGGCACGTGGGCCAGCGAGCGCGGGCTGAATCTCGTAACGCTGGAGGTGGAAGACGCCTCGCTGTACACGCTGAAGGATCACCACGTCCCCATCCTCATCGATCTGATGACCGGGCGGTTCGCGCTGGAGGCGTAGCGGATGCACATCCTCATCACCGACTCGGGTGTGGGCGGCCTTTCCGTGGTTGCGTACGCGGAGCGCTTCGTGCGCACGCATGGCTTCACCGAGCCGGTGCGGCTCACCTTCGCCAACGCCGCGCCCGAGAACAACTACGGCTACAACTCGATGCCCACGCGCGAGGAGAAGCTGGCTACGTTCGACCGCTTTCTCCGCCACGTGGCGGAGCGGTTCGTGCCCGACTCGATCTACGTCGCGTGCAACACGTTGTCGGTGCTGCTGCCGGATACGGCGTACGTTGCGAACGCACGCGTCCCCGTGAACGGCATCGTCGAAACCGCCGCCGGCCTGCTGCTCCGCGGGCTCGAAGCCGATGCGCGCAGCGTGGCCATGATTTTCGCGACGCCGACCACCATCGATGCCGGCACGTACCCGCGGCTGCTCGCCGAGCGCGGAATCGAGCCGTCGCGGATCGTCAGCCAGGCCTGTGCGGGCCTGGCCGACACGATCTCCGAAGACCGGGAGGGGACGAAGACTCGCGCCGAGATCCGCGGCTGGGTCGGCACCGCCATCGACAAAATGCAGGATCCCGGCGCGCCGGTGGTGGCCTGCCTGGCCTGCACGCATTACGGCTATCGCAAAGACCTCTTCGCGGCCGCGTTCGAGGAGACCGGTATCGCCGCGACCGTCGTGAATCCGAACGAGCGCGCGGTCGACGACATCTTCGGCGACCGCGCTCGGGGTCCGTATCGCGAGGCTCAGGTGACGTTCGTGACGCGCTACGCCATCCCGGATGCGACCGTCGAAGCGCTTACGTACTTTCTGGCAGAGATCTCGCCCCGCACCGTCGCCGCGATGCAGGGCTTCCAGCATCTCCCCGATTTGTTCTGAGCGGTGACGGCTACTTCTTCTCTTCCAGATGTTGGAGGCGCGTCTGCAGGTCCTCGATCGTGCGCTGCTGTCCCTGGATCACCTTCGTCAGCACGGCCACCACGTCCATCGACGAGAGTCCCTTGCGGTCGGCGGTGGCGACGAGGTCCGGCACGTCTTCGGCGATGAAACCGACGTTCGTCTCGCCCGGGTTTTCCTTGTACGCGAAGGTCACGGGCTCCAGCGCCTTCAAGGCGACCAGCGCCGCGCCGCCGTCCAGCTGGTGGATGTCCTGCTTCACCTCGCGGCTGGAGGCGTTGACCCAGTTGCCGGCGTCGAGGCGCGCCCCGCTGCTGTGGTGAATCTGATACAGCGGCGAGACCACGCCCAGGCCGATCCGGCCCGTGGTATCGATCACGAGGGAGTTGTACGGCGCGGAGGAGCGGATGATGAACGGGTTCTGCTCGTGACTGACGTCGCGGACATAGAAATTCGCGTCATTGGCGACGATGTCCCACGCCTGAAACGGTGAGGTGCTCTGTTCCATGCGGATGCCCGTGGTGATGGGCGCGCTGATGGTCAGGTCGCGCGCCGGAGTGGAGGTGCGCAGGCCGATCCGGCCGGTGTTGTCGAGATAGAGGGCGTTGTTCGGCGCCGCGCCTTCGATCACCAGCGGGGCCGTGGCGGCGGTGAGGTCCTCGACGAAGAACTTGTTCGCCCCGCCGCTGAAGGTGTCGTTCGCGCTCAGTTGCCAGTCGGTCGTGGGGAAGCCGGCGGTGGCCGAGGTGTCTTCGAACTTGAGACGCGTGTTGTTCGCCTTCAGCTTGATCGCGGACACGCCGTACGACTCTGCGGCCGTGCAATCGGCACCGGCGCAAACGCCGCCCTGGGCGGCCACATCGCCCGCGAACAATGTATCCACTGCCGGCCGCAAAGACTTCGCCGCGAGGGAGCGGGCACCGCCGGCTTCGAGTGCGCCCGGTGCGACGACGGTCCCGTTCGCGATCGTGAAGGAGCCGGTCTGCACGAGCGGTCCGGCGTTCGCCTGCGTGACGCG
>JAXDJK010000468.1:0-3911 GCA_034665665.1 Acidobacteriota bacterium | reverse complement strand
CGTGGAGCGCGAAGCGGCGAAGGCGATGGACGCCACCGCGCTCATTCCCAGCGAGCCGGTCACGGTGGTGCTGTCGGAGAAAGGGTGGGTGCGCTCCGGCAAGGGCCACGACCTCGATCCCTCGGCGCTGCAGTACAAGTCGGGCGATCAGTACCTCGCGGCGGCGAAGGGGCGGAGCAACCAGCTGGTGGTCTTCCTCGACTCGACGGGCCGTACGTATTCGCTGCCGGCGCACGAGCTGCCGTCCGCGAAGGGGTACGGCGAGCCGCTGACGTCGTCGTTCGCGCCGCCGCCGGGAGCGACGTTCATCGGGGCGATGATGGGCGATCCCGACGATCTCTGGCTGCTGACCACGGACGACGGCTACGGTTTCGTGGCCCGCCTGGAAGACATGATGACGCGCCTCAAGGCCGGCAAGTCGGTGGTGAACGTCGGCAAGGACGCGACGGTGTTGCGTCCGCAGCGGGTCGGCAGCTACGAGACCGATCTGGTGGCCGCGGCATCGACGGAAGGGAAGCTGCTGGTCTTCGAGATGGCCGAGCTGCCGGCGCTGGCCCGCGGCAAGGGCGTGCAGACGATTAAGATCCACCGCACGCCGATCGCGCCGGAGAAGGTGATCGCCACGGCGGTCATCCCGCATGACGGCACGCTGATCGTCACGGCCGGGAACCGCTTCACCAACCTGCGGCGCGCCGATCTGCAGGAGTACGTCGGCAAGCGTGCGCAGCGGGGTTTGAAACTGCCGCGCGGGTTCCAGCGGGTCACGTCGATCCGCGCGTGGAACGAGCGGGATCGGGCGCCGGATCCGGTGAACTGATTTGTCATCCCGAGCGTAGCGAGGGACCTGTGCGGGTGGGGCGCGAGGAGTGGGGTAAGTACCCCGCGCCCCACCCGCACAGGTCCCTCGCTCGACGCTCGGGATGACAAAGCTACGCGCTGGCGGCGTCGATCATGGTGCCGGCGATGAAGTTGTAGATCTGGGTCCAGGCCAGTTTGACGTCGAGGTTGAAGCCTTCGCCCATCATCACTTCGACGGTGTGGAGGAGGCATTCCTCGACCGGGGCGTAGTGCTCGACGCGGACGCCGTAGGCGGCGTGGCGGCGGCCGAGGTCCTCGAGGGTGGGCTTGAGCTCCTCGAGGCGATCGAGGCCGCGGACGGCGGCGGTGATCATGTTCATGAGCATGGAGCCCTGGGTGCTGATGTCGACGCCGGCGAACATCGGGCGGACGGCGGGGGCGATCTCGAAGAGCCGCGAGTAGAAGATGCGCGCCGCTTCTTCGCGGCGGCCGACGATGGTCTCCCACGAGGACTGCACGAGGTAGTGCGTGTCGGGCTTGGCGAAATCGAGCACCTCGTAGAGCGTGTACTCGCGATCGCGTCCGCCGAGGAGCTCGTGCGAGATCGTGCCGCAGGCCACGTCGCCTTCCACGATGTTGATCAGCTCCTCCGTGGCCAGGATGTGCGCGTCGTGCTCCTTATGGAGATCGGCCATGCTCATCGTGAGATTGGAGGCGTCGCCGACGGCGGTCAGGCGGGCGTGATCCGGATGGCCGATGTGGCCGACCACCATCCGTCCGTAGTGCACGCCGATGTCGAGCGTGAAGGTGAGGCCGAAGTGCTCGGTGAGGTGCTTGTTGAATACTTCCATGCGCTTCTGCATGCGCAGCGCGGCGCGGATGGCGTTCGTGCACTTCGTCTTCGCGTCTTCACCGTTGACGCCGAAGAGGGCCAGCAGCCCGCCTCCGGTATAGCGGTCGATGTGGCCGCCGTTGGCGAGGACGGCTTCGCCCACCTGCAGGTAGTAGCGGTTGAGGATGTGCACGACGTCGTACGCGAGGGCGCGGCGCATGAGGGTGGAGAACTCGCGGATGTTGGCGTAGACCACGGCCAGCGGGACTTCGGTGCCGGCCATGGGACTCTGCTTCTCCGCGTTGGCGAGGCGGACGTCATCGGCATCGAGGATGAGCCGGCGCAGGCGCACAGGTCCGCGGGTTTTGGTCTGGCAGGCCAGGCGGATGTCGTCGCCGAAACCGAGGCGCTTGGCCAGCTTCAACTCGGCCGAATCGCGCGGTGACAGGTTCGCCGCCCCTTCGATGACCAGCACGCGGCAGGTCGAGCAGCGGGCGTGACCGCCGCATTCGTGGACGTGCGGCACGCCGGCCGCGAGCGATGCCGCGAGCAGGGTCTGATTCGCGGTCGCGGCGATCACCACGTCGCCGCCGCTCTCGCGCACGAGCGTCACCTGCGCAGCCGGCGCAGCGTTGACGGAGATGGCGTTCTCGCGCAGGACGACCGTACCGCTGGCGATCGAGAGGCCCGCCACGTGGCCGCTGAGCGTGACGCTGGCGGTGGCGATTCCGCGGAGCGCGCGAATGGCGTCCCGCATGTCCAGCACGCCCTGGTAGCGGCGCTCCGGATCCTTCGAGAGAGCTTTCTCCACGATCTCGGCGATGCTGGACGGCGTGCCGGCGGCGGTGCGCAGCGACTCCGGCTCGTATTGCAGCACCTTGTAGAGCACCGAGTGGAGCGAGTCGGCATCGAAGGCTTTGCGGCCGGCCAGCAGCTCGTAGAAGACCGCGCCGAGGGCGAAGATGTCGGCCCGGCCGTCGATGCGCGAGCCCTTGATCTGCTCGGGGGCCATGTAGTTCGGCGTGCCGAGGATCATGCCGGTGCCGGTCATGTCAGACTGCTCGATGCGGGCCAGTCCGAAGTCGACGATCTTCACGCGGTGGCCGTCGAGGAGGAAGATGTTGGCCGGTTTGAGGTCGCGGTGAACGATGCTGCGGGCGTGGGCGAAGGAGAGGGCGTCGCAGGCCTGTTCCATCACGCTGAGCTTCGACTCGACGTCCGGCAGGGACTTCCTGGCGATGGCCTCTTTGAGGTCGATGCCGTCGAGCAGCTCCATGGCCATGAAGAAGCGGCCGTCGTCCTCGCCGAAGTCGTGCACCACCACGATGTTCGGATGGGCCAGCCGTGCCGCGGATTGCGCTTCGCGGTGGAAGCGCTGGCGGCGCTCGTCGTCACCGGCGTTGATGATCTTGACGGCTACCTGGCGGTCCAGCACCGGGTCGTGGGCACGGAAGACCTCTCCCATCGCGCCTTGACCGATGCGCTCCAGAAGGCGGTACTTCCCGATCTGCATGTTGGACATGGATACTCCCCGAATTTTGAACGAGCGGGTAGTGTACGCGCTGTTCGGCGGTGGCTGTGAAACCTGAGGGCGGCTGCTGCGTTTTACAGGACCATGGCATCCGTCAGTCTTCGTGAGCGCATCGCCGCCGTCGGTTGTGGCGGGCTGGTGCTGCTCGTGGGGGCGTTGATCTTCGTCGTCTCGTCCGTCAATGCCTTTGGGCGCAACTTCCCCCAGCTCCTGTCGTGGTTCCTCCTGGCGGTCTTCGCGATCTTCGTGCTCTGCGCCTTCGGCGTCGGCCTCCGCCCCGGCGAGGACGATGAGGACCCCTTCCACGGCGACCGCGCCACGGCGCTGGCGGTCACGCTGGTGGTGATCATCGCCGTGATCGTGCTGCTGGCGGTGCTGTTGTTGAATCCGGATTTCTGGACCACGGCGCTGCACTCCTGAGGCACGACGCCTGCCGGCCGGAGCGCGGGCGTCCTCGCCCGCAGGGCCCACAGGCGTCCCGCCTGTTCGTGTACCGGGTACGCCTGATACGCACAGGCGAGACGCCTGTGGGCCCTGCGGACGGGACGTCCGCGCTCCGGACGGCGTTCCTCGGGCCGATGGCGACGACCTTCAGGCTTGCGCCCCATTCATCGCCGCGGCGTGAGCCGGTCAGTACCGACGTCACCACCGCTCGCTAAGCGGCCTAGCGGTGCGAGGCAAGCCGTCCGGAGCGCGGGCGTCCTCGCCCGCAGGGCCCACAGGCGTCCCGCCTGTTCGTGTACCGGGTAC
>JAXDJK010000467.1:0-4583 GCA_034665665.1 Acidobacteriota bacterium | reverse complement strand
GGCGACGCGCGGACGGATATCTACTGGCGGGATCCGTCTACAGGGCAGGCGCAGGTATGGCTTGGCTGGAACGGCACAGCCTTCGTCACACGCGCAGCCGGACTGACCGTGGCCACGGCTTGGATTCCGTCCGGTGCGGGCGACCTGAACGGCGACGGGAAGGACGACATCATCTGGCGTAATACCTCGACGGGACAGACATCCGTCTGGTTCATGAACGGCGTGACCTACGCCAGCACCGCGGTCACGACCACGGTGCCGATGCCTTGGAGCCCCGTAGCCTTCGGCGACTTCGACGGCGACGGCAAGACCGACGTTTTCTGGCACCAGCCGAGCACCGGCGAGACCTCGGTCTGGCTGGCCTGGAACGGTACGGCCTTCGCCACGCAGGTGCGGACGGCCACATCTGCGGCGGCCTGGATTCCGATCAGCGCCGGCGACATCAACGGCGACGGCCGCTCCGACATCTTCTGGCGCAACAATACGACCGGAGAGACGCGGATCTGGTTCATGAACGGCGCGGCCTTCACCAACATCGCCTCGACGAAGGTCCCGCTGGACTGGCTCCCCACACCCCTCGGCGATTTCAGCGGCGACGCCAAGACCGATATCGAATGGCGCAACACGGTTACAGGAGAAACCTCCGTCTGGCTCGGCTGGAACGGCGCCGCCTTCGCCTCGCAAGTCGTGGGCACGCGGGTGACGCCGACGACCTGGACACCGGTGGGCTCACCGTAAGGCCCTAGGGGAGGACGCCATACGGACAGCCGAGACGGCTGTCGCCCCTGTGGCCCCCGGAGGGGGCTCGCACAGTAGCCGGTGGTGCGCGAAGACGCACCACCGGAACCATTGCGTCCCCACGATTTCGACCCCGGCAGGGGTCGCGTAGACGTCGCGATCTCCGCGACCCTGCCGGGGTCGAAAATGTTTGGGCCGCACGCGGTTCCGGTGGTGCGTCTTCGCGCACCACCGGCTACCATGCGCGCCCCCTCCGGGGGCGAACACCGAGAACCGGGGGTCAGACCCGCGATGGATGAGGTGTGAAGGTGCCTTGCCGCGCCTCCGGTACACGCACCGGCGAGACGCCTGTGGGCCCTGCGGCCGGGACGGCCGCGCTCCCGTGGGTGCATCCTCGGCATAGACGCCGCGATCTACGCGAAGCGTTTGGAGTGCGGCGCTTTCCCGCCGCTTTCGTACAGACAGAGGCACTGCCGGTGCAGCACGACGCAAGTCAGCCGGAGCGCGGGCGTCCTCGCCCGCAGGGCCCACAGGCGTCTCGCCTGTGCGTGTACCGCACACCCGTCGTCGGCGCCTACTCTCCCTCCCACCACCCGCGATCGACCCAGCGCTTGGCTTTCACATCGACGCCGATGATGCGGACGGCGTGGGAGCCGGTGTGGCGGCTGGGGGTCCAGGTGATGGGTGGGGTCAGACCCGTGGGGGTGCGGTAGAAGGTCTCGAGGGTGGTGAGGAGGACGTCGCGATCGAGGTTACGGCCGGGGCCGCGGAGGGCTTCGACGAGGAGTTTGGCGGAGGCGAGGGCGATGCGGGCGGAGGTGGCGGCGGCGGGGGGGACGTCGAGGGCGCGCAGCTCGGCTTCGCCCTCGGGGGTGAGGTCGTCGGGGGAGGAGGGGAGCGCCAGGAGCAGGCGCCCGTCGAGTGCCGCGGGGGCGGCGGTGAGATCGCCGCTGCTGTGCGCCACGGGGATGAGCACGTACGGTGGCGCGGCGAGAACGGCGGCCGCGGCGAGCACCGCGTCGAGGCGCGATGGTGCACCGAGGTAGAGCACGTGCTGGGCATCCAGCGGAAGAGCCGAAGCGACGGAGACGTGCTTACAGCCGGCGTCGGTCAGCGTGTCGCGCAGCTTCGACGCGAAACCGCTGGTGGCCTCGTCCGCGAGAATCGTCACCCGCGCGGTGGCGCGATGCTCGCCGACAGCCGCGGCCACCAGGGCCAGGCTCTGCTCGCGCACACCGGCCAGCAGTTGGAACACGTACCGGCGATCGTCCGCACCGAGGTCCGCGGTGAACGCGGCGATGGTCGGCACGTGCGCCTCCTCGGCCACCGCGCTCATCGCGTCATCCGCCCCGCTGATCCAGGCGGCCGTCACGGCGAACGGCTGTTCGCGTTCCAGAAACTCACGAAACGCGGCGGCGCGCTTATCCGCGGTGCCGCTCGTGGTGGTGAACCGCGGCTCGATGCGGCGCCCGAAGACCCCTCCATCCTGGTTCAGCCGAGAGAACCATGCCGTCAGGGCCCCCCGCACGGCGGCCTGCTCGCGCTCCTCCGTGGGAAGCACCGCGGCGATCCGGATCACATCGTCCGTCAGGCCCGGATCGTAATCCGTACCGAGCTTCTCCAGATAGGCGAGGAGGTCGTTCATCTCCTCGATGGCCATCCGGTACCGCGGCATGGTCGGCTGGAGGTGGTTCGCCGAGGGATCGATGCCCATCGTGATCGCCCGCCGGAGCAGCGCCGGGGTGTACGCGGCCCGGGTACGATCGTCGGTGGTAGCGGGATGCGACAGCACGTCCCACTGCAGGTTCGACGGCGTGATCCCTCCCTCGGGATTGCCGCGTCCACTGCGGGCATGGCAGCTCCCGCATGGCACCACGCTGGCCGCCACTTCCACCTCGTCCGCGCCGATCAGCGCCGTCACGCGCCGCTGCGCGGCGCTCTCGCCGGTCAGGTAGAGCTGCTTCCCGCGCTGCTGCTGCGGCGTGAGCGTTCCGGCCGTCGCGGCGCCGGTGAGGAGAAGTGCAGCGAACGCGCAGGCGGCGCGGGCGATCACCGGCCGCCCGTGGCCGGGGTTGTGCCCTGATCGTCGGCCACGCTGGCCACCACGGTGTAGACGTCTTCCGCTTTCGCCACGCCGAGGGCCTTCTTCCAGAGACCCGTGCGGTCATTGCCGGCCACGATGATGTTCACGTGCCCTTCGCGCACTTCGGTGAACTGGCCGAGCTTCCGCAGCGCGGTGTCGACTTCCGCCTTCGTCCCCGTCAGAAAGTACCAGCCCGGCTTCGCCCCGATCCGGTTGGCGTACGCCTTCAATTTCTCCGGCGTGTCGTGCTCCGGATCGACGCTGATCGAGACCAGGATCACGTCCTTCCCGATCCGGTCGCCCAGCTTGTTCTGCAGGTGCAGGAAGGTGCGCCCCATGACCGGGCAGCTGCCGGTGCAGGAGGCGAAGAAGGAGTTGATGACGACGGTGTGCCCCTTCATGAAGTCGTCGTAGAGATCGACGCGCCGGCCGTTCTGGTCGACCAGGGCCAGCTTGGCGAAGTAGTGCGAGGCACCGCCGTCCGCGGCTGAGGCGCTGACGGCGAGGAGCAGAAGAACGGTTGCGAGGATCGCGGAGGGTTTCATCGGTTGGCCACCTTAGCAGGAGTGATGTCGTCGATCACGGCGAGCATGGTTGCGGGAGGGGCCAGGCCGTCCACCCGGCGCCAGACGCCGCGGGCCGGATCGCCGATCAGGGCCACCGGGCTGTGCGCGCCGGCGTCGGAGCTGTAGACCCCCGACGCCTTCAGCAGCGCGTCGATGTCGCTCTTCGCGCCGGTCACGAGAATCCAGCCGGGTCTGGCGTTGAAGCGCTTGCCCCAGGCCGTAAGCCGGGCGGGTGTGTCGGTCTCCGGGTCGATGCTGATGGAGATCAGCGCGACGTCGGGCCTCGTGTCGCCGAGGAGCGTCTGCAGGCGTCCGAAAGCCACGCCCATCAGCGGACAGACCGACGGACAGCTCGTGAAGATGAAGTTGATGGCCACGGTGCGGCCCTTCAGGAGCTCCGAGAAGCGGACTTTCTGGCCGGTCTGGGTGCGGACGGTGATGTCGGGAAAGACGGGGGCGGGGAGCGAGCCAGCGGCTCTGGCGCCGGACGCGCCCGGGGATCCGGCGCCGGACGCGCCGAGGGCAAAGAGGAGGAGCGCGGCGGCCAGGGCCGTGCGCCCGGAAACGAGTCGGACCATGTCCTAGGAGTGTCGCAAACATGGAAAGTCCTACCCGTCACAAGATGGTGCCGAAAATCGTCTTCCGACGAGGGGAACTGCGGGGTGAGCGCGATGACCAACGCCAGGGAACGATTCGACATCTTCATCTGCGGTGGCTCTCAGCATGTCCCGATGTTGAAGGCGTTGCTCGCGAAGCTGCACCCCCACGGCATCGTGCACCTCGGGTCATCGTTCCTGACCGCCGCCGATCTCGACGAACTGGCCGGCCTCTACGACGTGCTGCACACCCCCTCCCACAGCGCCGACCCGTACGAGAATTTCGAGCTGTTCTGCATCCGTGACATCCACCGGATCGCCACCGCGCCGTACTTTGTGAAGCTGGACGCCGACACGCACCTCGAGCCCGACTGGATCGACTATGTGGAGGAGTGCTTGGCCGCGCATCCCGACGCGGTGCTCTTCGGCCCGCGCAAAGGCGACGTCGATGTGGCCTTCCGCATCGCGGGCGCGCCGGTGCGCCGGCTCCTCGGCCGCGACATCGACGTGCAGGGCGCGCCGAAGGTCATCGGCGGGTTCTACGTCGCCAGCACCGCGTTCTTCCAGGAGCACCAGCGCTTCATTGAGATCGTCCATATG
>JAXDJK010000466.1:0-9669 GCA_034665665.1 Acidobacteriota bacterium | reverse complement strand
CGGTAGGCAGATCGAGAACGTTGAAATCGGCCTCGAAGTAATGAACACGCTCGGCGAGGGCCTCTGTCGCGGCCGTTTCGCGGGCGATCTTCAATGACTGAACCGAGGCGTCACACGCGTCGATCCGATCCACGAGATTCCGCTGCAGCAGATCGCGTTCGAGAGCTCCCGTTCCGCAACCGATGCTCATTGCGTTCCAAAAGCGTCGGCCCGGGTATGCCTTCTGAAACCAATCCAGCGGCCACATTCCCTGCCCGCCGCCGACGCTCTCGTTGATGTACTCACGAACGAGCGGATGCGCCATCCAGCTATGGGAGGGCGGCGTCACAGGCTGAGTCGATTCACGATCCCAGTACTCAGCAGGGGTCGGCATGCTCGGGAGCCTACCACGGCGCAGAAAATGCCGCCGGCGTCCGCCACACGGCGCATCATCGACATCGCCGACAGCGGGGACAGAGCTTCAGATTCCTCGGCAAAACACGGATCGACAGGGCAAAGGACCGACAGCGGGAATACGGGGACAGAGCGGGAATACGGGGACAGAGCTTCAGATATCAGCCCGGCAATGAATACGCGGACAGAGTCATCGACAGCGGGGACAGAGCTTCAGATTCCCCGGCAAAACGCGGGTGGTGCGCTAACGCAGACTTGCTGAGCTCAGCGGGCTCGGCGGACTCGGCGGACTCGGCGGGGACAGAGCTTCAGATTCGCCGGCAAACACGGTACAGGCATGCGCCAACGCGACACGAAGGATAAGGGCGAAGGATAAGGGGACAGAGCTTCAGATGTCACGCCGGCAAATGTGAATACGCGGCAACGACAGATGAATACGGGGGACAGAGCTTCAGATTTCCCGGCAACACGGTGCAGGCATGGGCCAACGCGACGGTGGATACCGCGACGGTGGATACGGGGACAGAGCTTCAGATTCCCCGGCAAGGAAAAATACCGGCAAGGAAAAATACGGGGACAGAGCTTCAGATATCAGCCCTGCAATGAATACGCGGACAGAGCTTCAGATTCCCCGGCGAACGCGGCGCAGGCCTGCGCCACAAACCGCTGCGCGGATTCTTCACGCGTGACGCCGCTGGCGGCGTTCTCTACGAAAGCGGTGATGCTTCGGGTCCCCAGCGGAGTCTTGAGTCTCGCGAGATCCTTCACCAGTCCTGGACCGTTCGGTTCGGCCGTCGATGCAGTCGTTCACCGACGCGACTGCGAGGCGGCTCGGTGGTAATGGCGTGCGGTGATCGGCGGGCTGAGTGGAGGGACGAGGAACGGCGGCGGGCGGCGGCGCATGTGGCCGCGACAGGCGTCGGCGAGACTGAGAATCGCTGAGTCGCGGGCGAGCTCTTTCCGGACCCGGAAAACCAGGTTCGAGACACCTCCCGCACTGGTCAGGCCGAGCTGCCTCGCGATCCTGCGGAGAGGGACGAGTCCGTCCTCGAAGGCCAGATAGGCGAGGAGGCGTCGTTCGAGCGTGCCATGACTCGCGGTGATCGCTTCCGGAGTCGTGTCGAACGTCTTCGCCACCGCTGCCACGACATCCTCGAGATTCGGCCGGCCTGGATGAACCTGTGCCCGCGGATGCTCTTCGCTCCGTTCCTCCTCGTCGAGCAGCTTCTGGATCTTGTCGATCCACGAGGCGGTGCCGAGGAAGATCTGCTCGGTGAGGTTGTCCATGAGGGTCTCGGGCTCGCAGATCTTCGACAGGACGAAATTGCGATACTCATGCTGCTCCCACTCGCGATCGCCCCCGGGCTCGCCGAAAAGCGGCTCGAGCGTCAGCCACTTGGGAGTCTCCACGAGGCCCACACGAGCGGCGTAGCTGCTCCACTTCCAATCTTCCGGGCGCTCGACGAGGTGCGCACGCACGGGATTGAGGGCGATGTAACGCGACAGCTCGAGCCCATACGCCTCCTCTTCGACGAGCACGTTCTTGAACCGTGCTTCGAAAAGGTGTCCTCGGCGCTGGTGGCGCCTGTTGAAGCGCTGGGCGTAGCGCCCGAGGAGGCGTTGCATACCGGTCGAGAGCGTGCACTCCGGTGTCTCGACCTTCAGATGATAGTGATTGCCCATCAGAGAGTAGTCGTGGAGTACCCAGCGCGAGCGGGCGATCTCCTCAGCGAGAAGGCGGAGGAAGATCTCACGGTCGCTATCGTCACGGAAGATGGTGATTCCATCGTTGCCGCGCGACATCACGTGATGTCGTGCGCCGGGATATTCGACTCGCGGTTGCCTGGCCATACGCAAACCGAGGCTACCTCGGCATCGCCGGCGAGCCGAGGAGATCGCGAAGAAACCGCAAGAAAACTCCTCGGAATGGAAAAAAACGACCTAACGGGCTAGGTGGTTCTACGACCGTTGGAGTCGCCGCGCGCGGCAGTGTTCGAAGATCTGTCCCTTCGTCTCGTCAATGCCGCACGCGCGGGGTGAGATATAGCAGACGGCGCACGCAATATGGCGCAGCAAGATGGTTGCCGTGCGGTGCCGTCGGTGCCGTGCCGTGCCGTGCCGGGGACAGACCTTCGGATGTCAACGCGCGCAAAGGCTGCAGTGCTTCGAAGGACCTTTCCCCACGGACCCCCAAGGCGTCACCTCCTCCTCCCAAGGCGCGTCACGCCGTCACCTCACCGCGAAGACCTGTCCCCACGCCATCACGCACTCCTCAAGGCGTCATTCGAATGTCTACGCCCAAGGGCTGCAGTGCTTCGAAGACCTGTCCCCACGGCGTCGACGGCGTCACAAAGACCTGTCCCACTCACCTGAAGACCTGTCCCCAAGGCGTCACCTCGTGCTTCGAAGACCTGTCCCCCACGCAGTCACGCCCAGTCGTCGATGCCTACGATGACGGAGTGCCGCGCCCCGCGCCCGCCCCGCCCCGCGCCGGGGACAGACCTTCGGATGTCAACGCACCCAAGGGCTGCAGTGATTCGAAGACCTGTCCCCACGCCGTCACCCGGCGTCACCACCTGGGGACACCTCCTGGGGACACCTCCTGGGGACAGACCTTCGGATGTCAACGCGCCCAAAGGCTGCAGTGCTCCGAAGACCTGTCCCCACGCCGTCACCCCCGTCACCGCGTCACCGCGAAGACCTGTCCCCACGCCGTTACCTCACCGTCCCCACGCCGTCATCTCACCCCCACCACGTTATCCGCCGAGCTCCGATCGATGTAGAAGTTGTACGGATCAACGCCCGCATACAGCGGCTTCCGGTCCGTCACGAACCGCAGTACCTGCCGGCCGGAGCGGATGGGGTGGCGCTCCATCAGGATCACGCTCGACGCGGCGAACGCGTCGCGGCCCGGTTCGGCGGTGAAGAGACCGATCTCGATACGTTCGCCGAGAGGCGTCTCCGTATCATCGCCGTTCGCGCTTGCGTAGAACTTCTTCGCTTCCACCGGCACCGTCACGTCCCATTTGCCATCGGAGCGGCGCACCGCGGTGGGCTGGGTGACCTTCAGGTCATAGAGGGTGACGCGCTCGAACAGATCCGTGATCAGGGACTGCTGCTCCGGCGTCTTCGCCTCGGCGCGGAGGGCGGCGACGAAGTCGAGGGCGCGGGGGTAGGGCGGGCCTTGAAACTTGTATCGCGCCAGGAGTGTCCTCAACGCGCGGTTGACCGCGTCCTCGCCGAGACGCTTCTGCAGGAGATACATGGCCAGCGCGCCCTTGCGGTAGCGGATGTAATGCTGGCCGCTTTCGCGGACGAGCGGCGGTTCCGACTCCGAGTCCTGGGCGCGGCCTTCGAGGTAGCGATCGAGCTCGTATCGCAGGAAGCGGCGGATCTGATCCTCGCCGCGGAGCTTCTTCAATACCATCTCCGCCGAATATTGCGCGAGGGTCTCGGACAGCACCCCCTCGCCCTCCGCGGCGGCGCCGACCACCTGATGTGCCCAGTACTGATGCGCCAGCTCGTGCGCGGTCATCCCGGTCACGTAATCCATCGTGTCCGGCTGCGTGTAATCCGAGATGAAGCCCACCGTCTCCGAATACGGAATCGTGCCGGCGAAGGCCTGGGCGAAATTGCGATAGCCCGGAAACTCGACGATCCGCGCGTGGTCGAGCGGATACGGGCCGAAATTCGCCCGGTAATAGTCCAGCGACGCGGCCATCGCGTCGAGCATGCGCGCGACGTTCCACGCGTGCGCCGGGTGGTAATAGACGGCCAGATCGACACCGGCATGCCGGCGGTGCCGTTCCGCGTAGCGGGCCGACTGAACGGAGAAGAACAGGAGCATCGGTGCGTCCGAGACGAAGCGCGCGGTGCGCCTGCCGCCGCGCGTCACATCCGAGACCTTCCGGCCGGGTGCGATCGGCGTCTGATCCGCCGACGTCGACAGGCTGATGTCCGCCTTGATCCATCCTCCACCCAGCGCAGGCCTGGCTGTCGTGGAAGGCGACGGCAGCTCCTCCGGCAGGCCATAGCCGCGCCGCGTGGCGGGGTCGGCCAGCGTGCCGGAGCGGCTCATGCCGATGATGGGCACCAGCTCTTCATTGCTGAGGAACGTGCCGTTTTCGATCATCCGCGTATTCGGACCCGCATTGCGAAAACCGCGGTGCCAGCGCCGCGTCTCGAAGGTGAGGATGCGCTCCTGGCCCGGCTGCATCGGCGTGTCGAGCCGATAGATGCGATAGCCGTATTTCGGATCGCTGAGGATCAATCGTGCGCCGGCCATGGCCGAGTTGGTGAGCGTGAGATCGCGATCGTGCAGCAGCACGTGAATGTCCTGGATGGATTGCGTCGTCAGGTTGCGCAGTACATAGCGGCCCTTCGTCACCGCCCGCCGCTCCTGCGGATACAGGGCGATGTCGAGGGTCATGTCCGCGATGAACGGTTGCGGCAGGTCGTGGTACTTCCAGAACCGCTTTTCAAATTCGGCCGCATCGTCATCGCTCGCGCTTTCCGTTCGATAATGATTGAGAACGTTCGTGTTGTAGTACGCGTACGCGCCAGTGGCGATGAAGGTCAGCAGCACCGCGGCGGCGATCCACCCGGGCGCACCCGCCAGACGCCGCATTGCGAGCGCGACCCGCGGCTTCAATCGAATTTCTGTGCCGCGCCTCCACAATAGATGCGCGGCGATGAGCAGCAGGATGGCGAACGCGCCCCAATACAGACGGAACGTCCATGCACCTTTCCAGAACGAGCCCGCTCCATTGAGATCACTGAGCGGCATCCCGGGCGTCCCGTCGTAATTGAGGAGATTGTGATCGATGCCGGTGTTCAGCTCCCGCCACAGCAGGAAGAGCACCATGATTCCCCAGCCCACGACCTTATGAGGGCTGAGCGACTGGATGAAGATCGCCAGCGCGGTCAGGAGCAGCATGTCGGCAGTGGCCGGCAGCACATACCAGAGCAGGTACTTGCCGAGCTCCAGTTCCGTATAGCCGAGGGAGAGTTGCAGGATGACCGAGGCCCCGACGTTGACGAAGAGCATGGCCACGAACACGAGCGCCAGCGCCGTCGTCTTGGGAAAGACATAGGCCCAATTGGGGAGCGGAGACGCGTCGACCAGCTCGTGGACCCTTCGGTCGCGCTCCCGCCATACCAGCTCGCCCGCGTAGTAGATGGCCACGATCAGCGGAATCATCCCGAACGCGTTCTCGATCTCCGGAATCATCGACAGCGTGGTCGGGTAGCTCGGCCTGCCCTCCGGGTCGCGCTGCGTGAGCAGGACAAAGAAGGTCGAGAACAGCCCCCACACCATCAGCACGGCGAAGGCGGGGCTCAGGATCACCTGCTTGATCTCGAACCTGGTGCGCATCCACAGCAGTGCGCGCGCCGCGGCATGGCCGTGTCGCGGTTTCGGCAACGCCATCGACAGCGCAGGCAGACCTGCTTCGGCCGGCACGCCCTGCGCGAGCTTCTGCTTCTTCCGCTCCCGTTTCGACATCCCCCGATCGGCGAAGCGGTACGCCGCATAGGCGAGCATCAGGCAGAGCATGGCCACGCCGATCCACAACAGCCGGTTGTAGAGCAGCGCGCCGGAGAAATCAGGCAGCAGCACGTTCCGTTGGGCCACCGTCCAGTAACGCGTGGCGTCGCTGAGGGCGCGCGCGCCGAACGGCTCCGCCATGGCCACGGCCGTCTGGAGCTCCGGCCGATCGCGAAAGGCACCTTCCAGAGCGAAGAAGCCGCAGACGAAGCCCATCACCCCGAGGTACGTGGCCATCATCGAGCGGGTGATCGTCGCCAGCGCGAAGAAGATGGCCGAGTGGATGAGCAGATTCGGCAGCGCGATCAGGAAGTAGCCATAGAGATGATCGACGAGCCGGGTGGGGCCGAGCTGCGCCGGATCGGCCCACGGCATCAACGATCCGAGCACGATCGCGAGCGGCACCACCAGCATGCACAGCGCCGCGACAGCGAAGGCGCCGAGGAACCGGCCGATCAGGTACTCGAACCGGGTGATCCTCGTCGAACGGACGATCGGGCCGAAGCCGGTCTCGTCGTCGCGGATGACCACATTCGCCACGAACGACGTCGTCACGAACATGAAGAAGATCGAGAGCACCAGGTAGTTGCGCAGCGTGGCGTAGGCCGCGTTCTCGAGGAGGCCGCCTTCCGAGCCGAGCTCCAGGCCGAAGCTCATCGACATGAAGAACAGCACGAAGGTCGTCGCCGCCGTCAGCCACAGGAGCGGGTTCCGGAGCAGATAGCGAAATTCGAAGCGCGTGATCTCGGCGAGCATCGTTTTCGCCTCAGGCCGCGCGGCGCGATTCCGCGAGCGTGCAAAAGTAGACATCCTGAAGGCCCGCGTCGATGGCGGTGAAGCCGTTGCCGGGATCGCCATCGGAGAGGATGTGCACCGCCGTCCGTCCCGCGAAGAGACGCGTGGAGAGCAGCTCGTACTTCTGGCGAACGTGCGCGAGCTCTCCACGTTCGACCAGCTTCATCCAGATCCTGCCCCGCGTGGACTGGATCAGCTCCTGCGGTGCCCCTTCGAGCTGCACGCGCCCGTCCGCCAGCACGGCCATGCGCGGGCAGAGATCCGACACGTCTTCCACGATGTGCGTCGAGAGGATCACCACCACGCTCTCGCCGATCTCCGCGAGCAGGTTCAGAAAGCGGTTGCGCTCCTCCGGATCGAGGCCGGCGGTGGGCTCGTCGACGATGATCAGCTCCGGGTTGCCGATCAGCGCCTGGGCGATGCCGAAGCGCTGGCGCATGCCGCCGGAAAAGCCGGAGAGCATCTTCTTGCGCACGCTCCAGAGATTCGTCTGATGCAGGAGCGTCTCGACGGTAATCTTGCGGTCCGCCAGCGTGGCCACGCCCTTCAGCACGGCCATGTGGTCGAGCATTTGGTACGCGGAGACGCGCGGATAGACGCCGAAATCCTGCGGCAGGTAACCGAGCGTGCGCCGCAGTTTCTCCGGCCTGGCGATGACGTCCAGGTCACCGAACCGGATCGTCCCCTCGGTCGGCGTCTGCAGCGTGGCCACCGTACGCATCAGCGTCGACTTGCCGGCGCCGTTGGGGCCGAGCAGGCCGTACATGCCACGCGGGATCGAGAGCGTCACGTGGTCGAGTGCGCGGGTGCCGTTGGGATAGACATGACTGACATCGTGAAGCTCGAGCATCATCGATTCTCCTTGTGCCGGGCCACGGCGGCCCAGAGCGCGGTCAGTCCGGCGCCAAGCCCCAGGAATGTGGCGATCGCCCACTGCGCTCCGCCGGGCAGCGATCCCCAGACCGCCGCGGCGTCGTTGACGGCGGGTATGAATCCGCTGCCGAACACTTCACTCAAGCCACCCAGGAGCAGGAACAGCCCGCCGGCTCCGAGCAGCCACCGCTGCGGGTGGCGCAGGCCCACCACCAACGCACTGCCGAACAGGTACGTGGCGATGGTGGCGGTGAACGGAACGCGCATCAGGTGCTGCACGGGCGATGCGTGGGCGAGCAGCACCAGCGCGAACAGCCATGCCACGAAGCCGGCCAGCGCAACCATCAGCCACACCCACCCGGCGAACACTTTCGCGAGCGCCAGCCTGCGCCGGTCCACCGGAAGGGTCCAGAGGAAGGCGGGCCCGAAGGGTTTGTCACTTCTCCACACGGCGAACGGAAAGAGGAAGGAGAACAGGGCGGTCGGGAACGTGCTGTCGGAATCGAACCCCGGGCCTCCGCGAAGCAGGTCGATGGCGACGATGAACGTGCCCACGCCGAGGACCACGGCAGCGACCAGCGCCGCGGTGCGGAGACTCAGTCCGACGATCCGGACCTGCTCGAGCACGACCTCGCGCCAGCGCGGCCCCGGTTGAAGAGTCACTTGAAGCGTCACTTCCGTCATGGCCTTCCCTCCTCGGCCAGAAAGGCCAGCGCCGCCTCTTCCAACGCCAGCGGCGTTACATCGCGAACCGTTGCACCGGCGGCAGCGAGGCGCGCCGTGACCTCGCGCTCTTCGCCGATCAGCGTCCACTGCACTTCGCGTCCGCCCCGCGACCGCCGCAGACTCGCCATGCGCAGCTCAGGCGGCGCCTCCCATCCCTCGGCGACCTCCACGCGATATCGGAGCACGGTCCTCCGCAACTCGTCGCGCGTCATCTGCGCAACCAGCCGCCCCTCCCGCAGCACGCCGACGTGATCGGCGAGGCTCTCCACCTCGGCGATGTGATGCGTCGCGATCACGACCGTGGTCGGCGTATCGGCCAGGTGCTCGGCCAGGTGCGCGAGCGTGCGGTTGCGCACCATCGGATCGAGGCCGTCCGTCGGCTCGTCCAGCAGCAGGAGGGGCGGGCGATGCGCGAGCGCGAGGACGAACTGCAACCGCCGGCTCTCGCCCTTGGACAGCGTTCCGACCTTCCGCTCGAGACGCACGCCGAAGATCTCGATGAGCTGTGCCGCGTATTGGTGGTCCCACGCCGGATAGTGCGTCGCGACGTGCTGGATCAGCCGCCCGGCTGTCATCCAGTTGTAGTCGTGTTCGCGCGACTCCGGCATGTAGCCCACCTGCGCCCGCACCTGCGCACCATGCGCTGCGGTGTCGAGCCCGAACACTTCCGCGCGCCCCGCATCCGGCCGTTCGAGATTCAGCAGCACCTTCATGGCGGTGCTCTTCCCCGCGCCGTTCGCGCCGATGAGCACGTAGACCGCTCCCTCCGGCACGCGCAGGTCGACGCCGTCTAGTGCGGTCTCGCTTCCGTACCGCATCGACAATCCGTGCGTGGTCACGGCGAACGCGCCAGGATCAGGTTCCGGCAAGCCGCTCATTCGTCCTCCTTGGCTGCCAGTTTCTGAATCATCGCCACCAGCTCGTCGGCCTTCACGCCGTTCCGCCGTGCCTCGAGCAGCGCCCGTTTCGCTACTGCCATGGCCAGGCTCCGCCGCTCGCCTGCGCCGCGCCGGGCGTTGGGGGAGACGAACGTCCCCTGTCCCCGCCGCACATAGATGACGCCCTCGCGCTCGAGCTCCTGGTAGGCCTGCGAGACGGTGCGGGGATTCACCACCAGCTCGCCCGCCAGCTCGCGAACGGAAGGAAGTGGATCCTCCGCCCGCAACGTCCCGACGACCACTGCCCGCCGCACCTCGTCCATGATCTGGAGGTACAGCGGCCGTGCGTCATGCGGATCGAGGTTCACCAGCATGCCGTTACCGTAGCGGTGTTGCACATGAGGGCAACACTACACCACGGGGCGTTGCAACGCAACAAGATCGTCGGGAGCGCGGACG
>JAXDJK010000465.1:0-2649 GCA_034665665.1 Acidobacteriota bacterium | reverse complement strand
CCTCCGTTGAGATCGAGGAATCCGAGATGCAACCGCGCAGGAGCGGTAACCGTTACGCTCAGCAGAGGAGTGGAATGTCGGTTGCCCAACCATCGCCTCCCGAATTTCAGTCGGCGCGTTTCGCAAGCACATATAGAAGATTACAATGGTGTCGATTTGTTGCTCGCATCGGCAGCGGAGCCTGCGCCATGAGCGACGTCAAAGAACGGTGCTACACCGACGAGGAGATCGCGCAGCGCCTCGCGCGTGAGCTGCCTCATTGGTACTTGGAGGGCGGCTGGATTCGCCGCAAGTACCGTACCCACAGCTGGAAGGGTACGCTGATGATCATCAACACGGTGGGCCATCTCGCCGAAGCGGCGTGGCATCATCCCGACATCACGGCTTCGTATGCGTGGGTTGAGGTTCGCCTCAAGAATCATGCCGCCAAAGGCGTGACCGACAAGGACTTCGAGCTCGCCAAGAAAATCGAAGACGTCGTCCAATGGCAGCCGGGGAAGGAAGGGCTTGCCCTTGAAGGAACTCCCGAGAAGGACCAGCGCTTCGCCTATATCAAGTACGATGCCTGAGCGCTGCGCGCGCGTTCCGACAGTACGAGAACGGGAATGGGCCAGGCGTGGATCGATGGCAAGCCCGTTGCGCTGAAGGCGGCCATCGCCAGAGCCGCGGAGTTGCTCGCGGCCAGCCGCTTTCCAGTGTTTGCCGGACTTGGAACCGACGTAGCCGGTACGCGCGCAGCCGTTGCGCTTGCCAGGCGCCTGCGCGGCGCGATCGACCACATGAATTCGTCGGCCTATCTGCGCGATCTGGATGTGATGCGCGAAGCGGGCATGATGCTGACCACGCCGGCGGAAGCGCGGTTGCGCGCGGACATGCTGCTGCTCATCGGACCCGCGCTCGTTGCGAGGTGGCCGGAGTTGCCGGCCGTGTTGTTCGCTCCGGTTGAAAATCCGAGGAACGGCGCCCGGCGCGTGACGTGGCTGTGCCCGCCGCGGGATGCGAAGAAGCTCGTTCCGGCGGAATTGCCGCTTCAGACGGTTGGGCGAAACCCGGAAGAGTTGGCGCCTCTCGTTGCGATGCTGCGGGCGCGTGTCGCCGGGCGAAATGTCGGCAAAGGGCCGGCCTCTGTTAAAGTTCTCGATGCGCTCGCCGCCGATATTCAGACGACTCCTTTCGGCGTGGCGGTCTGGTCGGCTGACGACCTCGATGCGCTCACCATCCAGATGCTGTGTGGACTGGTCAGCGATCTGAATGCCGGAACGCGCTTCACCGGCTTGTCGCTGTCGCAGGGCGACAACGCGATCGGCGTCAGCGAAGTGTGCGGCTGGCTCACGGGGTTTCCGGTCCGAACCGGCTTCGGCCGAGACATTCCCGAGCATGACCCCTGGCGCTTCGAAGCCACCCGCCTGGTCGACAGCGGCGAGGCGGATTGCGCCGTTTGGATTTCCAGTTATCGCGCCGCGGGGCCGCCCTGGCAGCGCGACGTGTCGCTGATCGCTTTGACCGGGGAGGAGGCTTCATTCCGGCGGCCGCCGCTGGTGCATATCGCTGTCGGTTGTCCGGGAATCGACCACGATTGTGTCGAGCACAATGCGATGCTGCGGACCCTTGCGCAGGTTAAAGCGAGGGCGCCGCGCGAGACTGTCTCGGTCGCGGATGCCTTGGCCGACATCGACGCGGCTTTGCCGCAAAACGGAGCGGCCTCGTGCTGACGCGGATCGCAAACGGCCGTGTAATCGATCCTGCGAACGGCAGAGACGACGTTGGCGACATCTGGATCCGGGATGGGCGAATTGCCGACCCGCCATCGGGCCGCCGCGCCGACGAGACCCATGACGTCAAAGGCAAGATCGTCATGGCCGGCGGCATCGATGTGCACTCGCATATTGCCGGGTCGAATGTGAATGCGGCTCGCCTGATGCTGCCCGAGGTCTATGGAGCAACGCTGCGGCCTGCGGATGATTTGCCGTCATTCAAGGCCGGCTGGTCGGCGCCCGAAACCGGTTTTCTCTACGCGAGGATGGGTTTCACGACGGTGGTCGAACCCGCGGTGTCGCCCGATTACGCACTTCACGCGCATCTCGAACTCGCCGACATTCCGATCATCGACAAGGCGACGCTGTCAATCCTCGGCAACGACGATTTCCTCCTCAGCCTGTTGCGTGCCAACGAGGGTGATGAGGTGATCCGCGATTACGTAGCGTGGACGCTGCAGAGGTCACGGTCGCTCGGGATCAAGGTGGTCAATGCGGGCGGCGCGATGGCGTTCAAGGCGAACGTGCGGACGTTCTCATTCGACGACATCGTGCCGCACTATGGCGTCTCATCGCGGCAGATCGTCAAAGCCCTGCAGACTGCCGTCAACGGGCTCGGCGTGCCGCATCCGCTGCATGTCCATTGCAACAACCTCGGTGTGCCGGCCGGCTCGGATACGGCATTGGCAACCATAGACGCGGCCGAGGGACTGCCGCTGCATCTCGCGCATCTGCAATTCTACAGCTATGGCCCGGAGGGCGACCGCGGGTTTTCGTCCGCTGCGCCACGGCTCGCCGAAGCTGTCAACAAGGCTCGGAATGTCACCATCGATGTCGGGCAGGTCATGTTCGGGCAGACGGTCACGATCTCGTCCGACGTGCTGCGCCAGTTCAA
>JAXDJK010000464.1:0-6901 GCA_034665665.1 Acidobacteriota bacterium | reverse complement strand
GCTGCGCGACACCGTGGCCGGACTGGCCTCGACCGACGCCCTGATCGACCTGGTCGAGCGGCTCGGCCTCGTGGACATGGTCCTCGGGCGGATCAAGTCGCGGCTCGAGGAGACCGACATCGACGAGCTCTTCGACGAGATCACCGATTACATGAAACGCAATCCGGAGGTCCTGGTGGTCAGCCTGGCCTCGATCACCGTGGCCACCGGTCTCGTGGTCTGGCTCAACGCCCGCCGCGAGTGGGACGGCGCCGAGCGCCGCCGCATCGCCGCCGAGGCGGCGGAGAGCAACAACCCGAAGGGGTCGCGCTCGCGCAAGTCGTCGTAAAGACCTGTCATCCCGAGCGTAGCGAGGGACCTGTGCGGGTGGGGCGCGGGGAGCACGCCACAGGCATCGTGCCCCACCCGCACAGGTCCCTCTCTACGCTCGGAATGACAAACCCGCGCTACGTCGCCCGCGTGAAGATCTGCCTTTGGCTCGATTGGTACGCCTCGGCGCGGATGATCTCGCGGACGGCGCGGGGGTCTTTGATCGAGCGCAGGACGTAGCGCGGGGTGGTCTTATCCGAGGAGATCAGGGTCACGTTGCCGATGCCGAGGAGGCGGTCGAAGAACGTCTGCATGAACTGCGAGTCGTCCACGTAGCGGAGGTCGATCTCGTCCACCGACTTCGTGAACACGCCCTGCTCGATCAGCACGCGCTGGTTGGTGATCGTGTACATCGTGCTGCGCAGGCGCATCCAGGCCACGAGGAACGCGATCAGCTGGATGAACAGAAGGCAAGCCGTGATGATGTAGCCCGCGCGCCGGAGCGTATCCCCGTCGTCGACGGACGCGGCGAAGAAGCGCGTCAGCAGCGGCAGCGCCACCAGCACCACCACCATCCCGGCGATATGCCCGGCCAGCAGCGTCGGTGAAGGCGTGCCGTGCCAGAGCGTCTGCTCCTTTGCGGCGGCTGCGGCAGGCGCACCGACCGGCGTCGTACTGACGGGCGATGGCCTCCCGCAGTGCGGACAGGAGGTAGCCATGGTGGAAACGTCGCGATTGCAATCGGGACAGCTGATGACCGGCATGCGCCGATTGTAACGGCGAACGTCAGCGCGACGACGAATGCTGCGGGCGGCCGCCCGTGGCGCGGCTCTTGGCGATCTCTTTCCCGCGCAGCTGCCCGCAGGCCGCGGCGATGTCGCGTCCCTTCGAGCGGCGCACCGTCACCCGTACGCCCTGCTGCACCAGCGTGTCGACGAAGCGGTCGATCTCGCGATCGGCCGGCCGGCGCATCCACTTCGGCAGATTCACATCCTCGTTGAACGGGATCGCATTCACCTTCCCGTGGATGCCGCGCATCAGCTTCGCCAGCGCCACCGCGTCCTGGGCCGAGTCGTTGTAGCCCGCCAGCAGCACGTACTCGATGGTCATGTCGCGCCCCTTCTCCTGCGGGAAGCGGCGCAGCGTGGCCATCAGCTCGTCCAGCGGATACTTCGCCGTGATCGGCATGATCTCCTCGCGCCGCTTGCGGTCCGGCGCGTTGATGGAGATGGCCAGATTCGGCCGGCGTTCCAGCTTCGCCAGCGCCTCGATGCCCGGGATGATCCCGGACGTCGACACCGTGATCCGGCGCGGCGCCACGCTCTTGTAGAGGATATCGAGCGTGGTCACCAGATGGTCGAAATTCAGCAGCGGCTCGCCCATACCCATGAACACCACGTTCATTTGCTCGGCCGCGATCTGCTTCTCGCGCTGGATCACGAAGAACTGCCCCAGCATCTCCGACGCACCGAGATTGCGGCCCGCGCCGAAGAACCCCGTCACGCAGAACGTGCAGCCCACCGCGCAGCCGGCCTGCGACGAAAGACAGATGCTGGTCCGCTCGCCCATCGGCATGTACACCGACTCGATGCGCTGCCCGTCGTGCAGACGGAACAGATACTTCTGGCTCCCGTCCGGCGCCGGCTCCGTACGCTCCAGCACTTCCGGCTGCGCGATCGTGTAGCGCTCCGCCAGCGCGGCCCGCACATCCTTCGGCACATTGCTCATGGCCTCGAACGAATCGGCGCCGCGCACATGCAGCCACTCCTCGATCTGTTTGACGCGGAACGGCGGCGAGACCAGCTCGCCGAGGACAGCCTCCAGCGCGGGTGGCGCGAGGTCGTACAGATTCGTGGGGACTACAGGGTCATTCGCCACTGGGCGTCACTCGCCACTGGTCTTCGCCAGCGGCTCGACGACGCGGCGCATCGAACGGACCTTCCGCGTCGGGTCGATACCGAGAGAACGGAGCATCGCCAGGTCGTTGACGTTGATCCGGAACTGCACTTCCTTGATCATCGCTTCCGGCTGCAGCGGATCGTGGTCGCCCGGCTCGCCGTCCTGGCGATTCAGTCCGATGGTCGCGTCCAGCACGACATAGAGATCGTAGCCCTCGTCGCGGATGCGCTGGATGTGCAGGTTGACATCTTCCGAGCTCGAGATCGATTCGTTGATCGCCGTCCCGAGCTCCTGCAACAGCTGTTTGATCTTGTCGTCCACTGATCCTCGCAGGGTGAACCAACGCCGGGCCGGGGTCAATATTCCGATTTACGGCCGGGCGGCGTAGACTGTTTTCCCCCTGTTGCACCGGCTGCAAGGCTTCCGCCACAGCGTGAGGCGGCAAAGAGGAAAATTGGAGGCGACGGCCGGAATCGAACCGGCGGATAAAGGTTTTGCAGACCTCTGCCTTACCACTTGGCTACGTCGCCTTCCTGAGTCGCTTTCCCGAGGAAGAGCGGCGAGTGTAGTGAACCTGCCGGGGGGCGTCAATATTCGTACCTCTTCCCGGAAGTAACGTTTCCGCCGCTGGCGACACTACTCCCATGAGCGTAAGCTCACTACGCGGGAGGCGTCATGCGTTTGTTTCGGACTGTTGCCCTGCTCCTGTCACTCGCCATCGTCGCTTCATCGATGGCGGCCGGTGTCCCTCTTCGCGTTCGCGCCCTCGACTCCGCCGGGCCGGAAGGCGATGCAGGCACGAAGACGTTGACCTTCACCTACCGCATCCCGGGTCCGATCAACGTTCCGGTCACGGGGAACTACCACACCGTCGACGGTACCGCCACGGCTGCGGACAACGACTACCTCCCGGTGACACAGGGGAGCTTCACCATCCCCGCCGGGCAGACCGAGAGCACACCCGTCTCGGTGCAGATCGTCGGCGACCGCAAGGTCGAAGCCAACGAAACGTTCAGCATCATCGCCGACAACGTCCAGAACGCGCAGACGCCGCCGCCGAACGTCATCACGCTCCTCAACGACGACGCAGCCGTCTACGCCGTCTTGAGCCCGCGGGTCAACGAGGGCGATACCGGCACGACCGCCATGCCGTTCGAGGTAACGATCACCCCCGCGCCCGCCATCCCGGTGCAGGTCTTCTACATCACCCAGGACGGCAGCGCGACGGCCAGCGTCGACTTCATCCCCGCCCAGGGGACGATCACCTTCGCGCCCGGACAGGCGAGCCAGATCGTCAACGTTCAGATCATCGGCGATACCGTTCTCGAGCCCGACGAAACGTTCTCACTGCTCGTGCCGGCTCCGCCGATCGTCAACAGCCGCCGCGGCGCGCTGGCCACCGGCACCGGGACCATCGTGAATGACGACGCCGGCCCCGCGAACGCCGTGCGCATCCTCAGTGGCGTCGGCCAGGCCGGACGCTTCGGGCAACCATTGCCGGAGCCGTTGGTCGTACAGGTACTCGATGAGGCCGGCCGGCCGGTGCGCGGCGTCACCGTGACCTGGGCCGTCACGGGCGGTATAGCACTGCTCAATCCCACCACCAGCATCACCGGCGACATCGGCCGCGCCGCCACCACCGTCACCCTCAATAGCGTGGGGCTCATCGTGATCACCGCCACGGTGCAAGGCCTGCCGCCAGTGATCTTCCGTTTCAACTCCCAGACTTCGCTCGAATCGCGGGCGGACGGCCCGGTGGCCGTACCGATTGCAGGTGTCCTCGACCAGATCTGCGCGCGCAACGAACAATCCTTCGATGAAGTCTGCCGCGCGCTGGCCGGCCTGCCGGACGGCCAGGTCACGTCCACGCTCGAGAAGGTCGCGCCGCAGCAGTCCGGCGCGCAGTCCAAGGTCGCGAGCGAAGTGATCGGCGTGGTGACCTCCGGCATCGGCGCGCGCCTCTCCGCGCTGCGCAGCGGCGAGCGCTTCTCCGTCCAGCGGCTGACCTTCGATCACGACGGCCAGGCCATCCCGGTGGGCATGATCGCGCAGAACCTCTTCGCGCACTCCACCAGCGGGGCGATCCTCTCCGACGGCGGCAGCGGCCTGCTCTTCGCGCAGGCCGACCAGACCGCAAGCGATGCCGGCGGCAGCGGCGACGACGATTACAACGGCTGGTCCGCTTTCCTCTCCGGCAACGTCGGCTCCGGCGAGCGGGTCACCCATCCGGGCGAGCTCGGGTTCGACCTGAAGGCGCGCGGACTGATGTTCGGCGTCGACCGCCAGTTTGGCGACAACGTCTTCGGCGCGTCGCTGAACCTGATGCAGCTCGATTCCGATCTCGACGACGACGTCGGCTCGGTCGATACGTCGGGCTACGCGCTGTCGGTCTACGGCAGCCGCGGCGGCCTCTTCGCCGGCAACGGTCCGGCCGCCGGCGAGGGGATGCACTACGACGGCATACACGTCGAGGGCAGCCTCACCATTGGCCGCAACAGTTACGAGTCCGAGCATCTGGTCGAGATCGCGCCGCTGCCCGTGCAGCGCGCCGAGAGCGACAACGACGCCACGCTCTTCGGCCTCTCCGCCGTCACCGGCATCGAGGCGCACCGCGGCCGCACCGAGTTTGACGTCTCGCTGGCCGGCACCTGGTCGCGCGCCAGCATCGACGACATGACCGAGAGCGGCAGCGGACCGTTGATCCTCTTCGTGCAGGGGCACGACGTGGAGTCGCTCTCCGCGACCGGCTCGTTCAACCTGCGCTCCGCGTTCGCGGTACCGTTCGGGACGCTGATCCCCAGCTTCCGCGCGGAGATGGTGCACGAGTTCCGGAGCGGCGCACGGCTGGTGACGGCGCATTTCCTGCGCGACACGCTGGCCACGTCGTTCACCATTCCGATCGATCGTGCCGATTCGAACTACGGGCGGCTCGGCGCGGGCGTGCAGGCGGCCTTCCCCTACGGCTGGACGGCCTTCGTCGAGGTGAGCCAGGACGTGCTGCGCTCCGACCTGCATTTCCGCACGCTCCAATTCAATGTGATGAAGTCGTTCTGAGGATGCGAATGTCATGACCTTGCGCGCGCGGTTCGCCGGTATGCTCGGTACGCTCCTGCTGCTGTCGTCCCTCTGGCCGGCCGCCGCGCGCGCGCAGGCCCCGCTGAAGGCGGACGATCTGCTGCTCGTCGATTGCCGGCTGCCCGCGAAGCAGAAGCGGATCGGCGGGAGGACGTTCCCGGTGGCCTCGCACCCGATCCGCACCACCGCCGTCGATTGCCGCATCCGCGGCGGCGAGTACACGGTGTACGACCGCGCCAACTACGCCACGTCGCTGAAGTTCTGGCTGGCCGCGGCGGAGAAGGGGGATCACGACGCGGAGTATTACGTCGGCAAGATCTACGAGGACGGCCTCGGCACGGACCCGGACTACGCGACGGCGGCGAGCTGGTACCAGAAGGCCGCCGACGCCGGCCACTCGGCCTCGCAGTTCAGTCTCGGCTCGCTCTACGAGAAGGGCCTCGGCGTCACGGCCGATGCGGCCAAGGCGTTCGCTCTCTACCGCCGCGCGGCCGGACTGCCCGGCAATTACCTGATCGTGGAGAGCGGCAAGTACGAGGCCCTCGAGCAGGCCGCCTACGAGCTGGCGCTGCGCGAGGAGGAGATCGCCTCGCTCCAGCGCGAGCTGGACGAGCTGAAGAAGCAGCAGAAGCAGGACGTGAAACGACAGAGCGAGCTGCGCCAGCAGCTCGACGAGCAGACCCGCAAGGCCGGCGCGCAGCAGCAGCAGTTGGCCAGCCTGCAGGAGCAATTGCGCAGCAGCGCGGCGGCGGCCGCCGCCGCAAAACCGCTGCTGCCGGCCGCGCCGCGCGGAAGCCTGGGCCGCTTCTTCGCGGTGGTGATCGGGAACGGGCAGTACGAGCATCTCCCGGCCGTATCCTCGGCGGAGCACGATGCGCGCGCCATGGCGGCCGTGCTGCGCGATGCCTACGGCTTCGAGGTCACGCTCCTGCTCAACGCGAAACGCGCCACCATCCTGGCCACGCTCTACGAGATGAGCAAGAACCTCGCGGAGAACGACAACCTGGTGCTCTTCTACGCCGGCCACGGGCGGCGCGACCTCCGCAACCGCCGCGGGTGGTGGCTGCCGGTCGATGCCGACACCGATCCGGACATGCGCCGCAACTGGGTGCCGAATCAGGAAGTCAGTGACCGTCTCGCGCTGATCCCCGCGCGCCACATCCTCGTGCTGGCCGATGCCTCCTACGTCGGCGACATCACCCGCGGCGCCCCGCAGGCCGAGCCGCAGAAGATGACGGACGCCGAATGGAAGCAGTACGTCGACACCACCAAGCGCCGCAAAGCGCGCCTGGCCCTCTCCTCCGGCGCCGACGGCCCGCTCCCCCCGGGCGCCGACGGCTCGCGCTTCACCTCCAGCCTGGTCACCGTCCTCCAGCACCAGAAAGGCATCTTCCCCGCCGCACGCATCCACCGCGAGCTGGTCAACGCCCTCGCCACCGGCACCCAGGTCTCCTCCGCCGTCCCCACCTTCGCGCCGCTGCAGTCGGCGTTTCACGATGGGGTGGATTTCCTCTTCCAGCGGAAGTGAAGGTTTGTCATCCCGAGCGTAGCGAGGGACCTGTGCGGGTGGGGCTCGAGGAGTGTGGCATGTGCCCCGCGCCCCACCCACACAGGTCCC
>JAXDJK010000463.1:0-3929 GCA_034665665.1 Acidobacteriota bacterium | reverse complement strand
CACCGCAGTCCAAACGCTGCGCGTATAGGTTGCGAGCTTTACGACGAACGAGAGTGGCCGACCTACGCGAAGCGTTTGGAGTGCGGTGGCGGGCTTCATCAGCCACCGCTTTTGTACAGCCATCCTCGCGATGCTGAAACGGGCGGTCGTCGTGAAGACACGCGTAGCGCCTGTGCCTGAACGCTACGTGCGCCCCCAGGGCCCTATCTGCTCCCAGACGCTGCCGAGGCGCGGGGCGCCGGGGGCGGCAGCGGCCGGCCTGCGCGGCGCAGCAGCAATCACGGCGGCGATGAGCGGCGCGACCTCCGGGACACGCGGCGTGAGGTCCTCGCCGTGCTCCTCGAGAAACCGCGTCGACACCTCCCCGGCGCGAAACGCGGGGTGGGTGATGACGCGGCGGAGCCAGGAGACGTTGGTCTTGGTGCCGAGGATCACGTAGTCGCGTAAGGCGCGGGCGAGGCGGTCGATGCAGGCGTCGCGCGTGGGGGCGTGGCAGATCAGTTTGGCGAGCATGGGGTCGAACTTCACGCCCACTTCCGTGCCGCGCATGACGCCCGAGTCGACGCGCACGCCCGGCCCCGAGGGCTCGGCGTAGAGGGCGATGCGGCCGGTCTGGGGCAGGAAGCGGTCGTCCGGGTCCTCGGCGTAGATGCGCACTTCCATGGCGTGGCCGCGCTGCCGGAGCTGATCCTGCGTCCACGGCAGCGGGTTGCCGGCGGCGACGTCCAACTGAGCGCGAACGAGATCCACGCCGACCACTTCCTCGGTGATGGGGTGCTCGACCTGCAAGCGCGTGTTCATCTCGAGGAAGTAGAACTCCCCGTCCGGCGTGACGATGAACTCCACCGTGCCGGCGTTGCGGTAGTCGACGCTGCGCGCGGCGGCGACGGCGGCCTCGGCCATGCGGCGGCGCAGGTCCTCCGAGTACAACGGCGCGGGCGTTTCTTCGACGACTTTCTGGTGCCGGCGCTGGATGGAGCAATCACGCTCGAAAAGATGCACGACGTTGCCGTGCCCGTCGCCGAAGATCTGGAACTCCACGTGCCGCGGCTCTTCGATGTAGCGCTCCAGCAGCAGGCGGTCGTCGCCGAAGGCCTTGGCCGCTTCGCGCTGCGCGGATTCGATGGCGGCATCAAGCTCGCCCGCCGCGCGGACGATCTTCATACCTTTGCCGCCGCCGCCGGCCGAGGCTTTCACCAGGAGCGGGAAGCCGATCCGTGCGGCTTCGCGCGTGAGCGTTTCGCGGGCCTGGTCCTCGCCGTCGTAGCCCGGCACCACCGGCACGCCATGCTTCTGCATGCGCTGGCGCGAGTCGGCCTTCGAGCCCATGGCGGCGATGGACGACGCCTTCGGTCCGACGAACTGAATGCCCGCTTCCTCGCACGCTGCGGCCAGCTCGGCGCGCTCGGAGAGGAAGCCGTAGCCGGGATGCAGCGCGTCGGCCGAAACGCCGCGGGCGGCATCCAGCACCTTGCCGATGTTGAGATACGTGGCGCGGGCGTCGCCGGGGCCAAGCGAGACCGCCTCGTCGAAGAAGCGGCGCACGTAGCGGACGTCGTCCTCTTCGGCATGCGCGAGCACGGAGACGATGCCCATCTCGCGGCATGCCCGCGCGATGCGCACGGCGATCTCGCCGCGGTTCGGGACGATCAGCTTCCGAATGCCGGTCATCTCAGTTCGTGATCCAGGGCGCCAGGCCCTTCGCCAGGAAGGCCTGCATGCCCTGCTGTCCTTCGGGCGAGACGCGGCGGGCGGAGATGGCTTCGATGGTGTACGGAATGGCGTCGGCGAGGTCGCTGGCCACGACGTGCGCGATGAGCTTCTTGCACTCGCGCACGGCTTCCGGCCCCGAGGTGCGGAGCTGCGTGAGCGTCTCGTGCATGGCGTTGTCGAGATCGTCCGCCGTCTCGACCACTCGATGCACGAGGCCGATGCGGTGCGCCCGCTCGGCGTCGAAGCGCTCGCCGGTGAGGAAGAGCGCGCGCGCATGGGTCTCGCCGATCTTGGCGATCACATACGGCGAGATGACCGCCGGCAAAATCCCGAGCTTGACCTCGGAGAGGCCGAACTGCGTGTTGGCCGTGCTGATGGCGATGTCGCAGACGGAGACCAGCCCCACTCCCCCGCCGATGGCCGCGCCCTGGATGCGGCCGACGACCGGCAGCGGGCATTCGTTGATGAGCGCGTACATCCTGGCCAGCAGCGCGGAGTCGCGGACGTTCTCTTCGCGCGTGTACGAGACCATGCGCGACATCCAGTTCAGGTCCGCCCCCGCGCAGAAGTTCTTGCCTGTCCCGCGCAGCACGACCGCCCGCGCGGCGGAGGTGTCGATGCTGGAGAAGAGGTCGATGGCCTCGCCGATCAACTCATCGTTGAAGGCGTTGTGGACGTCGGGGCGGTTGAGGGTGACGGTCAGGATGCCGTCGGAGAGGTCGACGAGGAGGGTGTTGTACGCCATCGGCGGGATAGTAGCAGTTGGCGGTTGGCGGTTGTCAGTTGGCGGGCGGAGGCTGCAACCGCTTCGTTCTAACCGCCAACCGCCAACCGACAACCGACAACTGATTTACTGCCGAACCGTCCGCCGCCGTGGTGGCGCGGTCGTGCCGTAGCTCGGGGTGAGCGTGTACGTGCCGCCGATGCCGACCGTGCCGGCCGCTTCGACCTTCACCGTGAACGGCGCCGGGGCATTGCCGGACGCGGGCGTGCCGGAGATCGTGACCGTACGGCTCGAGCCGACCGGAACGTCGACCGTCTGCGAGCTGCCGCCGACGCGGGTGAGCGTGACGCGCAGGGCGGTGTCGCCCGTGGCCGTCACGGTTACCGAGACATCGCCGCTCTTGGTGGCGCTGAAGCGGAAGAAGTCGACGTCGGTCGCGCTGCAGATCGCCGCGAAGAGCGGCGAGGCGGCGGCGATGTCGCCGTAGGCCGCGGAGGCCGATTCGTTCGGCTCCGTAAAGTCCGTGCAGGGAGGCGCGGCGTCGGCGTTCGCCACGAGCACGAACGGCTGCGGCGAGCGGTCGTTGATCTTCGCGGCCGTGGCCACGACGCGGTAGATGCCGGGCGTGGCGTTGGCGATCTCCACCTCTTCGGTGTTGTCGATCTTGTTCACGCCGCGGGTGGCGTTGGCGGTGTAGTTGACCTTGTCGAGCACGTACGGCAGGACCGTGTTGCCGGCCGGATCGATGACCTTCACGTCCAAGTCGTTCACGAGCGCCACCGCGGCGAGGTCGTCATCACCGAGGTACGCGATCTCCGGGTCGAGCCACTGCAGCACCACGCGCAGGTTCTGGGCGGTGGTCACCCGGATCGGCATTTCGAAGCTCTGTCCCTCGGCCAGCGAGCCGCCGCGGATGCGCGTGCCCTTCCCGCCGTCGGCGAGGATCAGGTCCACCGCCGCCTTCGCGTTCACGAAGCCGAAGCCGTACGTGTAGTCGGGGCCCGGATTTCCGAGGTCGCGAGCGCCGGCGATCAGGAGCGCCTTGAGCGTCATCGGTCCCGGCTGCGCACCGCCGAACGTCCGGTGCCACTGCTCGGTGACGATGGCCGTCACGCCGGTGACGGACGGCGACGACATCGACGTGCCGTTCAGGCGGGCGTAGGAATTGGTCGGAACCGTGGAGAGGACGTTGAAGCCGCGCGCCACCAGATCCGGCTTCACGCGGCCGTCCTTGGCCGGTCCGCGCGAGCTGAAGGGGATGGCCGTGTCGAAGGCGTCGGTCGCACCGACGGTGAGGATGTTCTTCGCCGAGGCCGTCACGCCGATCGTGTCGTACGGAGTGAGGCCCGCGTGCATGACCGTCTCGCAGAACTGCGGGCCGGCCGAACAGGTCGGCGGCACCGGGCAGTCCGTGCCGGTGCGGTCCTTCGAAATGCAGTAGAGCTGGTCGACGACCGGGTCGAGGTCGTCATCGACGTGCCGGTGCTGCACC
>JAXDJK010000462.1:0-4278 GCA_034665665.1 Acidobacteriota bacterium | reverse complement strand
CCTCAAGCTCGACCTCCGTTCGCCCACGTGCAAAGAGAAGAAGACCGGCGAGAGCGCCCCATACAGCAAGGGCGCGTACTACAAGATCATCGACACGATGTACACCGACCCGTGGATGACTGCCAGCGCGTTCCTCGTCGACGGCACCAAGCTCTCCTGGCAGATCGAAGACACCATCCGCGAGCGCTCGAAGACCAAGCGCAACGCCCGCGGCAAGTACAAGTCGAAGACGAAGTACACCAAGAAGAGCGAGATCGAGGTCGAGCTGGCGCTTCGCAAAAAGGTGTACGACCTCGGCAACGTGCGCGCCGCCGACCTGACGGCCGATGAGAAGAAGAACACCGTCCGCCTGGAGACGAAAGTGCGCTCCGCGACACTCGAAGCCGTCGCGCCCAGCGCGCTGATCGACCTCGTGGTCAGCGTCTACGCCAAAGCCAGGCCGGCAAAGGAGGCGCGGGCATGATCTGCGCGGCGAAAAAAGGATTCCTGACCATGGGCGACTGCGGCGCCCCCGCCGTCTCCGCCTGCGACACCTGCGGCCAGCCGATGTGCAGCGTGCACCTGTCGGCGCAGAGCGGCTTCACCACCTGCCTCTCCTGCGCCGCCGCGAATCCAGCCGTTGAAGAGGGGGAGTACGACGGTGTCTGGTCGACGCGCTACCGCAGCACCTACTACGGCAGCTCCGGCTATCACCCCGTTGGACGCTACGGCGCCGGCTTCTACGACCGCAACGACGCCGACGGGTTCAAGACGCGGGGACAGCACGACGTGGAAGATGAGGAGGACCGCGGAGGCTTCGGCGAAAGCTGATGAGCGCACGCGTCCTCTTCGTCACCGAGAACTATCCCCCTGACCGCGGCGGGATGGGGGAGTCGTGCGACCGCATCGTCCGCGGCCTCGGCGGATCCGGCGTGCTCGTCGACGTCGTGCACTTCGATCGCCGGGCCGCGCGCGCATCGCACCAGGGCACCTCCACCGGCTCGCTCACGCGCGTCCCGCCCGACGCGGACCCCGCGCACACCATCAACCTCCTCTGGAACCGGCTGCAGCAGACCGTTGACCTCCGCGCCATCAGTCACGTGGTTGCCTTCGGCGGGACCCTCCCGCTGCTCAGCGCCCCTACCTTCGCCGCCTGGATGCAGCGCCCGCTGATCACCCTGCTGCGAGGCAACGAGCTCGATGCCGGGCTGTTCGATCCGCGGCGCCGGCCGATCCTCGACGACGCGCTGCGCCGCTCCTCCGCCGTCTGCACGGTGACTACCGAGCACGCGCGCAAAGTGGCGGCGCTGTACCCCGGCATCCAGCCCCACGTCGTCGCCAACGGCATCGACTTCGACCTGTGGCAGGCCACGGACGCCGATCGCGCACGTGCCGCCGCCTGGCTCGCGGCGCACGTCGAGCCGTCGCGTCGCGTCCTCGGCCTCTTCGGTCATCTGAAGAGCAAGAAGGGCGTGCCGTTCTTCGTCGACACCGTGGTGCGCTCCGGCCTGGCGGATCGCTTCCACCTGCTGCTCATCGGCGAGCTCGATGACGTGCTGCAGGCCACCCTCGATGAGCATCCCGAGGTGAAGCACACACGCCTCACCACCGTCGACCGCTTTGACCTGCTCCCGTTCTACCTCGCTTCGGACCTGGTGGTCCTGCCGTCGCACTACGACGGCTTTCCGAACGTGCTCATCGAAGCGATGGCGCTTGCTCGCCCGCTGCTGGCGTCGTCCGTGGGAGGCATGCGCGACGTGCTTGTCGACGGCGAGCAGGCCTTTCTCTTTCCGCCTGGCGATGCTCACGCCTGCCGCGGGGCCATCGTCCGCGCCGCGGAAGCGTCCGACCCCGAGCTGCTGCGCATGGGCACCAGCGCCGCCGCCGTCGCGCATCGCCGCTGCGACGCCGATCACGAAACCCGCCGTTATCTCGAAGTTCTCGCAACCGTACAGGAGGTGTTCGATGCGCAGGATGGTCTCTCTCTCAGCCCTGGTGCTGCTCCTCGCGAGCTGTCATCGCGAGCAGATCGCTGAAACCAAAGCGGTACCCGTCGAGCCCACCGCGTCGACTGCCGCACCCGCTACGGCCGCACGGGTCGCGACGGCCGCCACGCACAAGCCGGTCGAGATCCGGCGCGCCGACGGCACGCCGTTCCTCACCGTCACCGACCGCGATGGCACCACCCAGATCGCCTTCACCGAGAACGGCCAGCAGCACGTGCTCACCGGCGAATCACGCGACACCGGCAAGCGCAAATACCACATCGACTCCGGGGCCGTGCTCTTCGAGATCAAGCCCGGCGACGGCGACGGCTTCAAGCTGCGCACGCCCGACGGCGCGCTGCGCTGGAAGGTGAAGATCACCGCCGAGAAGGTCAAGATCAGCGACAACAACGAGAACGACCGACCCTTCGAGCTGAAGTTGCGCGAGGCCGGCCGGGTCAAAGTCGTTGCCCCGGTCGATCGCGAGCTCGGCAACGTGCGCGTGTCGGGCGCGAAGATCGAAGTCGAGAACGCCGGCGGCACGAAGCTGTACACCATCGACGGCGCGACATCCGAGGCCGCGTACGGCGTGCTCCTCCTCGACGAGATCGACCCCGTGCAGCGCTACATCCTCCTGGCGGAGCTGCTCTCGCGCGGCAAATGATCCTCTACTACGCCCTCGGCGGCGGTCTCGGGCACCTCACCCGCGGCCGCCGCGTGCTCGAAGCCCTCGGCCTCACCCACGACGCCGCCTTCCTCACCGCCTCCCCCTACGCCCGCGACCCCCGCGTCACCGGCGGCATCCCCGTCATCCCGGTCCCGCCGCACCTCGAGCACACGCCCACCGCGCACCACCGCTGGCTGCGCGATGTGGTGCGACGAGCCGACCGCCTCCTCGTCGACACCTTCCCGGCTGGCATCCAGGGCGAGCTCCACGGCCTCGACGTTGAGATGGATTTCGTCGCCCGCATCCTCCGCTGGGACGAATACCGCCGCGCCGTCCCCGGTCAGCTGCCGACGTTCGAACGCATCTGGCTCGCCGAGCAGCTGTCGCCCGAGCAGGAGCCGTTCGTCCGACAGCACGGCCGCCACGTCGCGCCGCTCGATCTTCCCGTCACCGCGGGCGAAGCCGATCCCGACGACCACTGGCTCATCGTCCACTCCGGCCCCGCCGACGAAGTCCGCGAGCTCGTCGCCTACACCGCCGAGCTCCGCGCCCTCGCCACCACGAAGCCGAGCCGCATCCTCGTCGCCTCCCCCTGCTCGATCCCCCTGCCGCAGGGCTTCGCTCCCATCGACGCCTACCCCGCCACGCACCTCTTCCCGTCCGCCGCGAAAATCATCACCGCCGCCGGCTACAACGTCATGCTCGAAACCACGCCCTGGCGGCACAAGCACGAGATCGTGCCATTCGCCAGGCGCTTCGACGATCAGTACCTTCGCGCCTCGCGACGAAAGGCGAAATGTTGAATGCTCAATGGTGAATGTTGAATGGTGAATGGAGGCCGTGGCGCCAGCCATTCAACATTCAACATTCACAATTCAACATTCAACATTTCGCCTCTCGCCCCGGCAACCCCGCCATTCACCGGCCCCCACCCTCCATTCACCGGTCCACGCGAGCCATCCCGCCGCCCATCCCGTACTTTGCCCACGGAGGCAACATGAACGCGGGAAAACTCACACTCGGCCTGGTCCTGCTCACCATCGGGATCCTGGCTTCACTCGACTCACTCGACATCTGGGAAGCCGGACGGATCTGGGAGTACTGGCCGCTCATCCTCATCGCCCTCGGCGCATCGCACGAGCTCGACGCCATTCGCCATCGCCGGCGCGACGGCGGCTTCGTCCTGCTCGCCGTCGGCGTCTGGATGCTCTTCGGTACCCAGCACTTCTTCGGTCTTTCCATCCGCAGCGCCTTTCCGATCGGCATCGTCGTGGTCGGCCTCGGCGTGCTCCTGCACGCCCTGATCGACCGCCCCGCCGTCGCTACCACCAATACGGAGAACACCCATGACGTCCGCTAACGCCGTCCGCATCACGCCGCGCCTGATCTTCGGCATCGGCATCCTCGTGCTCGGGCTCCTCTGGACGCTCGACAACCTCAACGTCATCGAATCCGAATCCATCACCCAGTGGTGGCCGATCCTCCTCGTCGCCGCCGGCGTGGTCCGGCTCATGGACCGCGGCCGCGGCAAAGTCGGGTCCGTCGTGCTGATCGTCATCGGCAGCTTCCTGCTCCTCGACAACCTGCGCCTGATCGACTTCGACCTCGACGACCTCTTCCCGCTGCTGATTGCTGCAGTCGGCGCGA
>JAXDJK010000461.1:0-6355 GCA_034665665.1 Acidobacteriota bacterium | reverse complement strand
CCCGGTCATTCAACATTGAGCATTCAACATTCACCATTCAACATTTCCCCTCCGCCCCCCACCCCCGCGCCCGCTCCACCGCCCGACGCCACGCCCCCACCATCTCCGCGCGTTCCTCCTCGCCCATCCGCGGAGTGAACACCCGCTCCGCCTCCCACGAAACATCCACGTCCTGCCAGAACCCGACCGCCAGGCCGGCCAGAAACGAGGCGCCGAGCGACGTCGTCTCCGCTGTCCGGGCCCGGATCACCGGGATGCCGGCGAGATCGGCCTGGATCTGCATGAGCAGATCGTTCGTCGATGCGCCGCCATCGACGCGCAGCTCGGTGAGGGCGAGACCGGAATCGCGGCGCATGGCGTCGAGCACGTCCACGGTCTGCAGGGCGATCGACTCCAGCGTGGCGCGGGCGATGTGGGCGGCGGTCGTGCCGCGCGTGAGGCCGACCATCGTGCCGCGTGCGTACGCGTCCCAGTGCGGCGTGCCGAGGCCGGTGAAGGCGGGGACGAAGACCACGCCGCCGTTGTCCGGTACCGAGGCGGCGAGCGGCTCGATGTCGGCGGCGGTGCGGATCAGCCCCAGCCCGTCACGCAGCCACTGCACGGCGGCGCCGGTGACGAAGATGCTGCCTTCCAGCGCGTACTGGCGCGGCTGCGACGGCAGCTGCCACGCGATCGTGGCCAGGAGACCGTGCGCTGAGGAGACGGCGGAGTCGCCCGTATTCATCACCACGAATGAGCCGGTGCCGTAGGTGTTCTTGGCCATGCCGGCGCGCGTGCAGCGTTGACCGAACAGCGCCGCCTGCTGATCGCCGGCGATCCCGGCGATCGGGATGCCCGCGGGGATGCCGAGGCCTTTCGCGGTGGTGGCGTAGACCTCGGACGAGCTGCGCACCTCCGGGAGGAGCGAGCGGGGGATGTCGAGGAGCGCGAGCATCTCGTCGTCCCAGGTACCGCGGTGGATGTCGAAGAGCATGGTCCGCGAGGCGTTGGTGGCATCGGTGACGTGCACGCGTCCGGCGGTGAGCTTCCAGAGCAGCCATGAGTCGATGGTGCCGAAGGCGAGCTGGCCCCTGTTGGCGCGTTCGCGGGCTCCATCGACATGGTCCAGCAGCCAGCGCAGCTTCGTGCCCGAAAAGTAGGGATCGAGCACGAGACCCGTGCGCGCGCGGACCAGCGCTTCATGACCGGCTGCGCGCAGCTCGTCGCAAAAGCCGGCCGTGCGGCGGTCCTGCCAGACGATGGCGTTGGCCACCGGCTGGCCGGTGGCGCGGTCCCACAGCACCGTGGTCTCGCGCTGATTGGTGATTCCGATCGCGGCGATGTTCACCGCGGGTACGCGCTCGATTACGTCGGCCGCGACGCCGATCTGGCTCTGCCAGATCTCCTCCGCATCGTGCTCCACCCAGCCCGGCCGCGGATAAACCTGCCGGAACTCGCGCTGCGCCACCGCCAGCGTCGCCCCCGACGCATCGAAGAGAATCGCCCGCGAGCTGGTCGTGCCCTGGTCGAGGGCGAGGACGGCATTCATCGGCGGTAGGTCTATCACGAGCCGCGCCTGTGGCTGTACAAAAGCGGCAGAAAGCTGCCGTCAGTCCAAACGGTTCGCGTAGACCTTTCACGCCTGTTCGTGACGAGGGTCGCGTGTCACCAAAAGCGCGCCGGACTACGCGAAGCGTTTGGAGTGCGGTGTCGCCACCGCTTTCGTATAGCCATCCTCGCAGCCGGTGCGGAAACACGTTCGACGTGGATCACACGTGCTGCGCCTGTGGCTGTACAAAAGCGGTGGCTGATGAAGCCCGGCCACCGCAGTCCAAACGCTTCGCGTAGACCTTTCACGGCTGTGCCTGTTGGCAATTCGTTTATGGGCGGCGTAAAGTCCGCGGTGGTCCATCAAGGAGGAGCTATGTCCCGGAACCGCTGGTTCGCGATCGCAGTCGTGCTGCTGCTCTCACTGAACGTCTTTGCGCGTGATACGCGACAGGAGCTCACGGTCAGCCTGAAGTTCGTCCCGCAGGAAGGCGTGCAATCGACGTCGCCTGACCTGTTGCCCGCCATGCTCGAGCGCTCCTTCGAGTTGCGCGTGGAGGACGGACGGACCGCCGAAGCGGCCCGGTCGATCGGACAGGGAACCAACGACGACGACAAGAATTTTCCAATCGTGGCCGGCAGCGACGTCATCGCATATGTGAAGGACACGCTGCAGCAGGTGGCCACCGGCTGGGGTTTGAAGAGCGAGCCGCCGCCGCAGCGCATCCTCACGTTGCGGGTCTTACGGTTCTTCGTGGACGAGAGCAACAAGGCCCTCGGCTCGGTCTACGCGGCGGAGGTGAAGCTGACCTACGTCCTCACCGACGGCGGCGGCAAGAAGCTCGCGGAAGGGGCGTCCTCGGGCTCGGCGCATCGTTACGGCCGCGCGCGGAGTGCGGAGAATTGCAGTGAGGTGCTGAGCGACGCGCTCAAGGAAGCGTTCTCGGACGCTTTGTCGAACACGGAGCTTCAGTCGGTATGGGGCTCGGGCAAGGCCGGCAGCTCCGGATCGACAACTGCCGTCGCCGAAAGCGCCGAGGACCGCCTGCGGAAGCTCGACGACCTCCTGAAGAAAGGCCTCATCACCCAAGCGGAGTACGACAAGAAGCGCGCCGAAATCCTCAAAGACATGTAGCTCCAGCAGTGCCAGCGCGGAGTCGGGACCGTTCGCGCGCTACAACGCCTCCCCGCGGCGCGGCGAGAGCTCCTGCAGGTGTGTTCGGGCCTCCGTCGCCCAGGGCGAAGAGGAATCGACGGCCAGGTAGCGCCGCCACGCCGCGCGCGCCTGATCGTGCACGCCGAGCTGCGTGACGATCAGCGCACGGTTGAACAGCGCCTCGGGGAGCTTCGGGTTGATGCGCAGTGCGTGGTCGGCCGCGGCCAGTGCTGCCGGGTAGCGCGACGGCGCCTCGCCACGTACCGCTGCCGCGTACTCGGCCGCCGACAGATCGCTCCAGGCCTGCGCGTCTTCGGGCGTCTTGGCCACCCCCTCACGCAACTCCGTCACGGCCTTCTCTTCGTCTTCCACCAGCACGCGCGCGATCGCCGCCGTGTGCTGCGTTTTGAGCGAGGGCGTGCGTTCCGCCTCTTCGATTGCTTCGCCCGCCGCACCGCGCAGTTTCAGCCACTCCGCCGTCTTCTGCGTCTCGCCGGCGCGCTCCGGGCCGCGATAGGGGGCCCAGGCAAAGCCGCCGGTCAGCCGCGGCTCCAGCACGCGCGCGGAGCGGGGGGCGAGGCTCACCAACTCGTCGACGGGGGAGCGGGTGATATACCGGACGAGCGGCACCGCGAGAAGGGCGAGCACCACCGCTGCCGCGACTGCCGCCCACCAGCCGCGCGACGTTGGTTCACTAAAGGTATGCCCGAGCTCCGCGGCGGCCGTCTCGTTCGCCAGTTCGACCCCCACGCGGCAGGAGGCGCAACGATCGAGGTGGTCGAGCACTCCGCGGATTTCCCGGCGTTCCAGCTTCCCTTCCGCAAAGGCGGCCAGGAGCTCGGAATCGGGGTGGTCGTAGTGGTTTTCCTGCACAGTCATGATGCGTTTTCTCCCGCTGCCGAGGACGGTGCCTGTGGCACCTCCGCGTCTGCCGGAAGACGCGCTCCTATACGGAGAGACGGCTCGCCCTCCGCCGATTTCCCATCTTCCCAGCCGAAGTCGAGCTCTTGCACGACAGAACCGATCATTTCGGAGGCCGTGCGCGCGTCGATTCCCGCCTTCTCCAGGACGGCCCGGAGTTGCGCCAGGAGCAACTCGATACGGCGGTAAAGCGGCCGTTGCGGCCAGCGCGTCACCCGTGAGATGTCGGCGATGCTCATCGAGGAGCCGAACCGGAAGCGGATCAGCATGCGGTCTTCCACGCTCCAGCCGCCGAAGGTCTCGCGAATCACCCGGCTGGTCTGGTCCGAAATCTGGCGGACATCGTTGTCGAGCACGCGGCCGTCCGCCCCGTGGGCGGCGGGCATCCGTTCTTCCGCAACGTCCTCGATGCCGATCGGACGCGGACGAGCCGTCCGCTCCGGAAAGCGCGCCACCATGGCCTCGGCCTGCGCGCGGCTCAGCGATGGATCGACGGCCTGCACGAGCGGGAGCGCTTCATGGAGCGGCCGGCCATCGCGCCGCACGAGCGTTTCGAGCAGCATCGCCGCATCGCCCCCGCGCCGTGCTTCCGCCGAGGCCTGCCAGCGCCCGAACGCTTTCGACCGCTCGTCGAGCAGCAGGCGCTGCACCACGATGGTGAGATAGGTTGGCAGAGACGACCGCCCCGCCCATTTGCGCAGGATCGCGTAGTCGTTTTCGATCAGCGCCAGCTTGACCGTCGCGCCGAAATCCTCAGCATCCGGACCGTAAACGCCAGCGCGCCGGCAAACCCGATCGATGACCCTATCGATGGTCGCGAGACTTTCCCGGAACAGTGCTTCCATTGCTGAAGGATTGCGGTAGGTAAGGATACATGCATCAGCCGCCGGCAGACACGTATGGGGTGCAATTTTTATTCAGCGGACCCATGGCAGTCGCGGCCGGTGTTGTTACCATGGCGCGCGATGAGTGCGTCAGCTGGCCTGCGGGCCGCGCGGTATGGTCCATTCCATCGCCGATCGCACCACAACCCCTCCGAAAATTCGCTGATCGCTTCATCGGGACGTATCTGGGGAGCCAGGCGTGGAAACTTCTTTGCTGGCGTGATTCCCTGCGTCAAGGCGTGGGATGGTTCACTGCCGGAGGGGATCGTCGGGATCGAGTTCTACACGGATGTGGAACCCGATCCAGGGTCGCCACCAGGCTGGCCTGAGTGGAGCGAAGGGCGACCGGGAGTGATTGTCCTCGAGCGTCGCGAATTGGTTGCGATCCCGGTTGTTGTTACCATGAGACAGGACGCGGAGTAGAGAGCGAGATGCGCACCGCCGAACCGAACGAGCTGAACGAGAATGCCTTCCCCGTGATGACGGCGCGTCTCTCGGAAGCAGAGCTTCTGCAGTGGTTTCCGGTGTCATTTGAGGAGATCACGGACCCTTGGGCGACGCCGGAACCGTCGAAGGGCGCGCTGGTCAAGCTCGATGCCGGCGAGTATGTCGTTCTCTACTGGGGTCAGGATTCCCGGCAGCTCACCGTCCGGATCCCGGCGGATGTCGATGCCTCAGCGTTCCTGACCTCGTTTTTCCGGGAAGTGCCGCTCCCTCGTTCGCGCGTTCTCTGGCGCCGTGCCGACGCTCGCCTCCCTCGGCACATCGCGGCGAACCGCGTCTCGGCACCGGCGCCCAAAAAAAGGTAGTTCCTCCATCGGTTCCTCTCAGCCGCCTGCTTCTCCCTCGCGGTGGACGTGGTGTAGTGCGCGCCTCCCGCGCGCACTTTCGTGCGCCGCGCGTGGCGCACTAGTGCGCCCGAGAGCGCACCTGAACGGATTGTGTTGTTGCTACCATTGCGCCCGCTTCCATGAGCTTCGTTGAGATCGTCTATCACCCGCTCACGCGCAACCGCCTCTTACGGCTCGGCGATCTGCGGCAGATCGCCGCGGAACTGCTGGCGGGCCGGCTGGTGGTGCTGCCGACGGAGACCGGATACCTTCTCGGCGCGGATGCGCTGAATGCGGAGGGGGTGGATCGCGTGTTCGCGGCGAAGGGGAGGCCGGTGAACAATCCGATCCACGCGGCCGTGCCGGATGTGGAGGCGGCCGCGCGGCTGGTGTATCTGGACGGCGACGCGGAGCGGCTGCTGCGTGCGTTCTGTCCGGGGCCGATGACGGTGGTCTGCCGGAAGCGCGAGCATGTCTCCGATCTGCTGGTGGCCGGCACGGGTAACCTCGGCATCCGCATCCCCGACAACGCGGCGACGTTGCAGGTGCTGGCACACGTGCAGCGGCCCGTCACCGCGACCAGTCTCAACCTCTCCGGCACCGCGCCCGCGCCCGGGACCGATCTGGCCGCGATCATCCGCGAGATGGTCTGGAGCGAACCGGTCACGCTGCATGTGGTAGTCGACGAGCAGGCGGTGTCGTACGCCAAGCCGTCGACGCTGGTGGCGGTCGATCCGCTACGTATCCTGCGGGAGGGGCCGATCGGGGAGGCTGAGATCCGTGCGGCGCTCCTGGTGTGAGATTGCGGTTCTAACGGCGCTGCTGCTGGGTTGCCGGCCCGCGCCGGCGCGGGTGATCGAGCCGCGGAGCGGGATGGAACTGATGCTCGTCCGGGCCGGTACGTTCACCATGGGCTCACCGGCCACGGAGACCGGCCATCGGGCGGACGAGGTCGCGCATCGGGTCACCATCTCCCGCGATTTCTATCTCGGCCGCGACGAAGTGACGCAGCGGCAGTGGCAGAAGGTCATGGGGAC
>JAXDJK010000460.1:0-3459 GCA_034665665.1 Acidobacteriota bacterium | reverse complement strand
CACCGCAGTCCAAACGCTTCGCGTAGACCTTTCGCGCTCTTCGCACAAGACGGCCCTGTTCCAAGACTTTACGCGAAGCGTTTGGACTGCGGTGGCCGGGCTTCATCAGCCACCGCTTTTGTACAGCCACAGGCGCTGCACGTGTCATCTACGTTCATCAGTACTGCTCCACCTTGTCCACCACGTTCTCCAGCGGGTCGCTGCGGCGGAAGTGGCGGAGGTTTTCTATGAAGAAGTTCATGGCGCGGAGGTGGGCGTCGCCGGTGTGGTCGGCGGTGTGGGGGGAGAGGAGGACGTTGTCGAGTTGCCAGAGGGGGTGGTTGGCGGGGAGGGGCTCGGTGGTGAAGACGTCGAGGGCGGCGCCGCGGATGCGGTGATGGCGGAGGGCGTCGATGAGCGCTTCTTCGTCGACCGTGGCGCCGCGGCCGATGTTGATGAAGACGGCGTCACTGCGCATGGTTGCGATGCGGTCGCGGGAGAGGAGGCGGTAGGTGCTGGGGGTGAGGGGGGCGCACATGACCAGGTAGTGCGACTGGGCGATCACTTCTTCGATGGTGGGGTCACCGAGCTCGCGGCGGCGGCGGGTGGTCAGGACGTGCATGCCGAGGGCGGTGGCGCGGCGGCCGACCGCATGGCCGATGCCGCCGTAGCCGATGATGCCCACGGTGCGGCCTTCCAGACGCTCGACGTCGTAGGGCTCCCAGCGGCGGGTCTCCTGATTGCGCGTGAGGCGGCGCAGAGCTTTGGCGAACCAGAGCATCGCCGCGATCGCGAACTCGCCGAGGGCATCGGCGTAGAGGCCGCGGGAGTTGGTGACGACGATGCGGCTGTGGCGAAGCAGGTCGAACGGGAGCGACTCCACGCCGGCGGCCAGAGTGTGAATCCAGCGGACGCTGCCCAGCTCGCGCCAGAGGTCCGTAAGGAGCGAGGCGTAGCGCGGGGCGATCAGGACGGCTTCGGCGCCCGCGGCATCGCGACGCAGGACATCCACGTCCGTGCCGATGACCAGCTCCACGTCGGGCGCTTCGTGGCGAAGCACCTCCAGCGGTGGGAACTCCGGCGGAGCGATCACGAGCAGGCGCATCGCCGCGATTATCTTTTACAGCGTCGCGATCGCGTCCATCACCCGCGCCACCACGCGGTCGCAGCGGTGCGCGCCGAAGGTGAAGATGGTCTGCAGGCCGACGCCGGCGCGGCGGTAGAGGGCGTTGCGGAGCATGGTGCGGGCGCGGTGGAGGCGGGTCTTGACCAGGTCGGTGCTGATGTCGAGGCAGGCCGCGGTGTCTTCGGTGCTGAGGCCTTCCACTTCGCGCAGGAGGAGGACGGAGCGGTACATCTCCGGCAGCGTGGCCACTTCGGCCTCCACGTGCTGCATCAGGTCGGCGGCCACGGCGCGGGTTTCCGGATCTGCACCTGGCTCGGGGATGTCATTCATGGTGTTCTCTTCCTCGGGATTCGGCACGGCATAGAGCAGGGCGGCGGTCTTCCGGTTCCGGGCCGCCGCCTCGCGCATGGCGATCTTCGTCAGCCAGGTGGCGAAGCTGGAGCGCCCTTCGAACTGGTGGAGGTGCCGGTACGCGCTGATATACGCCTGCTGCATGACGTCCTCGGCGTCGTCACGGTTGCGCAGGATGCCGCGGACGGCGCGGTACACGCGCTGGTTGTAGCGGCGGAGCAGCAGCTCGAAGAGCTCCCGCTCGCCGGCCACGATCCGGCGGACGACCTCCTCGTCGGAGACCTCGCCGGAAGTCAGAGCCACGGTCTCGGCCACGGTCATGTCGTCATTCTCCACCCATCCTGCCGTGTTAGAGGATGGGTGGAGAACAAAGGTGACGGCAAGCCGGCCGGCGCTAGTGTCTGCCGGCGGCCCTGCGGCGCGACGGCGACGGCGCGATGTTGAAATCGGTGGCGGATTCGGCTTCGTTGCCGGCGCCATCGGCACAGGCCACGTGGATGGTGTAGATGCGGGCCTTGTCGCCGTTCTGCTCGGCGCGGAGGCGGACGGTGAGCGGGCCGGTGATCAGCCAGTCCGGCTCGGCGTTGCTGCGGCCGGGCGCGTCGATCACCTCGTTGGCGGTGATGGTGGTGGCGCGGCATCGTGGCATCGGATCGTTCGCGTCGACCGCCGCGACATCGACCGAGACGTCCACCAGTTTGGTATCGGCGGAAGGCGCCGCGGCCGCGGTGCCGACCGAGGTGATCATTGGCGGGATGGTATCGACGACGGTGACGTAGAACGTGCCGGCCACGGTGTTGCCGTAGAAGTCGGTGGAGTAACACTCGACGTAGTTCCGGCCGATGGGGAAGAACGAGCCGGAGAGGGACGAGCAGGCGACGGAGAGCTTGCCGTCGACGATGTCGTAGGCGGTCCAGTCGAACGTCACGTTAGCGCCGCCGTCCTTGCCTTCCGCGGTGATGTCGCGCAGCGAGAGCTGGGGCGCGGTGGTGTCGGAGACCACCACATCGAACTGGCCTTTGGCGTCGGCGCCGAAGCGATCGGAGGCGGAGCATTGAACGTTGGTGACGCCGAGGCGGAAGCTCGAGCCGCTCGGGGTATCGCACTTGATCACCGGCGCCGGGTCAGCGGTGCCGGACACGGAGACGTTGTAGTTCACCAATGCGCCGTCGCGGCTGTTGGCCTCGACGCGCACCAGGTCCGGCAGGCGGAGGATGAGCGTACCGCCCACCCCTTTCTCGCGGACCTCGACGTCGAAATAGCCGTAGCCGGGATTGAGCGTGGTGTCGTAGGCGACGCACTCGACCGTGGTCACGCCGATCGGGAAGAGCGAGCCCGACACGGGCTTGCAGTCGGGCTTGAACTCGCCGTCGATCTCGTCCACGGCGCGGACGTCGTACTTCACGACCGTCCCTTCTTTCGAATCGGCGAAGACGATGATGCGGTCCGGGACGCTCACCAGCGGCCCGTTGCTGTCATGGACGAAGACGGAGACGTTGCCGACGGCGCGCTCACCGAAGCGGTTCTCGGCGGTGCAGTGCACCTCGGTGGAGCCGATGGGGAAGAGCGAGCCGGAGTCTGGATCGCATTTGACGACCGGGCTCGGATCGTCGCCACCCTGAGCGGTGACCTTGAACTTGACGACCGTGCCTTTGGCGGAGATGGCGTCCACGACGATTGCGTCGGGCATGAGCAGGGACAGCCGTTCCGTAGATGGCTTGTTGACGATGAAGCGGACTACGTTCGACTCGCCGGCGGCGTCGCGGACACTCACGGAGTACGTGCCGGGCGTGTTCACGACTCGCTCGGGCACCCAGGCCACCACCTGAGCGACGTCTTGACTCTGCACCTCCACATCGAACTTTCCGGCGGGTCCGGAGAAGGCGACGATGGTGCCGAGCTTCGATCCGCGGATCGTCAGGAAGTACTCGCCGGTACCGGCGGTGATAGATGCTGGGTCGAGTGTATCGATCGTGCCCGCGAACGCGGACACGGCCAGAAGA
>JAXDJK010000459.1:0-4431 GCA_034665665.1 Acidobacteriota bacterium | reverse complement strand
CCCCCCGCCCCCCCCCCCCCACGCTCGGGATGACAAATCTTTGGCGTCGACGCTTGGGGCACCCTACCGCCAGGCGTAGATATCCACGTTCGCCCGCGCTCGCAGCTGCCCCGTCCACTTCTCGATCTCTTCCTGCAGCCGCGAGGCGCGCACGGCGGCGGTGACTTCGTCGCGTACCTGGGCGAGCGGGGGGACGGCCAGGCCGCGGGTGCGGCGCTGGGTGGTCCAGGGGCCGGCGTAGTAGGTGGCCACGTCTTCGTTCGTGACGAACACGAGCGGGGCGAAGCGCTCCTGGATGTAGGCCTCGACCTGGAGCTGGCGCTTGACCAGGGCGCGGATCTCGTCGGGTGTGAGCTCCGTGCGCAGGGCCGCGGCGTCGAACTCGGCGGGGGAGGCGAAGCGGCGCTGGATCTCCACCATCCGCGCTTCGATCACGTCGTGGGCGATGTCCTGCGCGCCGAAGCGCTCCACGTCGCGGAAGCGCAGGGCCTGGGCGATGAGCGCGTCGAGGATGTTCCGGCGGTAATCGTCCTCGCTCTCGCCCGTGCGGGGAAAGAAGCGGAGCTCGACCATCTGCCCCACTTCGCTGACGGTGAGCACCTGATTGTCGACCACCGCGGCGATGCGGTCGACCGTCACGGCCGCCGCCGGAAGGGCCAGCCAGGCGAAGATGAAGCAGAGGAAGCGCTTACGCATCGTCATCGTTAATCTTGACACCGTCCGGGGCTATTTCTACATTGATCCCTTGGCACTCGGCAGTTTTGAGTGCTAAAGCTGGTTCCCAGCATACGAACATGATGCCGATCCGCGATATCCATGGAGAGGACCTCGACGTCCGCGCCCGCGAGGTGCTGCGGGAGATCGTGCTCCAGCACATTGCCAGTGGCGAGCCGATCGGCTCGCGCATGCTGTCCAAGTGCGGCCGGTTCTCGCTCTCGCCTGCCAGTCTGCGCAACGTGATGGCGGATCTGGAGGATCTCGGCTACCTCACGCAGCCGCACACCTCGGCCGGCCGCGTTCCGACCGACCGCGGCTACCGCTTCTTCATCACCCACCTCATGAAGTCGCGCTCGCTCAGCCAGAGGGAGCGTGAGGTCATCGACGAGCAGGTCGGTCACGCCCACGAGATCGACGACATCCTTCAGGTGGCCTCGCGCGCACTCTCGGCGCTCAGCGACCAGGTTGGCGTCGTGTTCATGCCCACCCTGCTCCAGTTCGCCATCCGCTCCATGGACTTCATCGCCATCGGCGACCGAAAGATCCAGTGCGTGATCGTCAGCTCGAACGGCGTGGTGGTGAACAAAGTCATCGAGACGCGCTTCGTCTTCTCGCGCGACGAGCTCGACAAGATCGGCCGCTACATCACCACCGAGTTCGCCGGCCTGACCCTCGACCAGATCCGCCGCCGGCTGATCCGGATGACCGAGCAGGAGCGTGCCCAGCACGACGAGATGCTGCAGAAGACGATCACCCTCGGCATCGAGGCGGTCAACGACGTCGTGCCGTTCGACCACGAGCTATACGTCGAAGGGGCGGCCTCCATCCTCAACAAGCCGGAGTACGCCGACGCCGCGGCGCTGCGCAAGACCTTCCTGGCGCTGCAGGAAAAAGAGAAGCTCGTCGAGATCCTGGAGACCTGCCTGTCGGGAGAAGGGCTGCAGATCGTGATCGGCGCGGAGAGCGATTTCACGCGCATGCACGATTTCAGCATTGTGGCCCGGCGCTATGGGAACCAGTCGACCCCGCTGGGCATGGTCGGGATCATCGGACCGATGCGGATGGAGTACGCTCGCATGGCGCCGCTGGTCGACTATCTCAGCCGTGCGCTGGGCCGCAAAATCGAAGAGGAACACCACGAAGAGGAGCACGAAAGCTGATGGACAACAACACACCGAAGGACGGCACGGAGGAAGACGGTACCTACGTGATCGAAGATACCGGTGCGTCGGTCGAAGACCTGGAGCGCGAGATGAACGAGACGGCCGAGGAAGCGGCCAGCACGCCGAACCCCGGCGCTGCCTCCTCGGCCAACAGCGATGAAGCGCGCGAGTATCGCGACCGCTACATGCGCACCCTCGCGGACTTCGACAACTACCGCAAGCGGGCCGACCGCGAGAAGACGGAGTTCTTCAAGTACGCGCTGGCCGCGCCGATGAAGGACATCCTGCCGGTGCTCGACAATTTCGACCGCGCGCTCGAGCATGCGGAAGAGGAGGACGAGTTTCATAAGGGCGTTCTGCTCATCTACAAACAGCTCTACGACATGCTGCAGAAGCACGGACTGCGGCCGATCGAGGAGGTCGGCGTGCGCTTCGACCCGAACTTCCACGAAGGAGTCATCCGCGAGGAAGATTCGTCGGTGCCGTCGCAGACGGTCGTGGCGGTGCTGCAGAAGGGCTACTTCCTTCACGATCGGCTGCTCCGGCCGGCGCTCGTGAAAGTGGCGGTCGGCGGTCCCGACACCATAGAGTAGATCGTCACGCATGGCGAAAATCATCGGTATCGATCTGGGCACGACCAATTCGTGCGTGGCCGTGGTGGACGTGGCCACGCCGCAGGTCATTTCCAACCGCGAGGGCAGCCGTACCACGCCTTCGGTGGTGGGCTTCACGGAGGACAACGACCGCCTGGTCGGCCAGATCGCCAAGCGGCAGGCCATCACCAATCCGTTCAATACGGTCTTCGCGATCAAGCGCCTGATCGGCCGCAAGTTCGATTCCGAAGAAGTCGCGCACGCCAAGAAGGTCCTGCCGTACCAGATCGTCCCGGCCGCCAATGGCGACGTGAAGGTAAAGATCCGCGACCGCGAGTTCTCGCCGGAAGAGATCTCCGCGTTCGTACTGATGGAGATCAAGGCCTTCGCCGAAGACCTCCTCGGCGAGGAGATCACCGAGGCCATCATCACCGTGCCGGCCTACTTCAGTGACGCGCAGCGGCAGGCCACGCGCGACGCCGGCAAGATCGCCGGGCTGGACGTGCTGCGCATCATCAATGAGCCGACCGCGGCGGCGCTGGCGTACGGCCTCGAGAACCGGCAGAACCAGAAGATCGCCGTGTACGACCTCGGCGGGGGCACGTTCGACATCTCCATCCTCAGCCTGGAAGACGGGTTGTTCGAAGTGCTCTCGACCTCGGGCGACACGTACCTCGGCGGCGAGGACTTCGACAAGCGGGTCATGGACTGGCTGATCGAGACCTTCCAGAAAGACAGCGGCATCGACCTGCGCGACGACCGCATGGCGCTGCAGCGGCTCAAGGAAGCGGCCGAGCGCGCAAAGTGCGAGCTGTCGCTGGAGACAGAGACGCGCATCACCCTGCCGTTCATCTCCGCCGACGCGAACGGGCCGAAGCACCTCAACGCCGTGCTGACCCGCCGCGACTTCGAGCGGATGGTGGAAGATCTCATCCAGCGCACCATCGATCCGCTGAACGACGCGCTGAGCCAGGCCGGCCTGAAGGCCGCCGACATCGATGAAGTGGTGCTCGTCGGCGGCCAGACGCGCATGCCGAAGGTGATCGAGGCGGTCAAGAAGGTCTTCGGGAAAGACCCGAACCGCAACATCAATCCGGACGAAGTCGTCGCGGTCGGCGCGGCCATCCAGGGCGGCATCCTGCGCGGCGACATCAAGGACATGGTCCTGCTCGACGTGACGCCGCTCTCGCTCGGCGTGGAGACGCACGGCGGCGTGTTCACGAAGCTGATCGACCGGAACTCGACCATCCCCACCAAGAACTCGCTGATCTTCACCACCGTGTCGGACAACCAGAGCAAGGTCACGGTGCACGTGCTCCAGGGCGAGCGCGAGTTCGCCCGCGACAACAATTCGCTCGGCAAGTTCGACATGGTGGGCATCCCGCCGGCGCCACGCGGCGTGCCGCAGATCGAGGTGACGTTCTCGCTCGACTCGAACGGCATCGTGAACGTCACGGCGCGCGACCAGGCCACCGGGGCCACGCACGGCGTGCAGATCAATCCGGCGGGCGGTCTGTCGCAGGACGAGATCGAGCGGATCATCAATGACGCCACCGAGCATCAGCGCATCGATGCGTCCCGCCGCGACCTGCGCATGCTGCAGAACAAGCTCGAAGGGATGATTTACACGAACGACAAGGTTTTCAAGGAATTCGGCAGGCTGCTGAACGACGCCGACCGGGAGCGGGTGCAGAAGATTCTGGCCCGCGCCAAGGAGCTGGCGGCCACGGATGAGAAGCAGCAAATCAATGACGCCATCTTCGAGCTGCAGAACGCATCGCGCATTCTCACGAGTGTGATGCTGTACAACCCGCTCAAGATGTCGCTCCCCTCGGAGAGCTCCTGATCAGCATGGCAACGACAGAAAAACGTGATTACTACGAGGTGCTGGGTGTGACCCGCACCACGACGGTCGACGAGATCAAGAAGTCGTACCGCCGCCTGGCGGTGAAGTACCA
>JAXDJK010000458.1:0-5258 GCA_034665665.1 Acidobacteriota bacterium | reverse complement strand
GTACAGGCCAAGGCGCGCATGGCCGCGCTGGCGAAGTCGCCGACGCTGCTGCCGCGGCTCGTGCAGGCCGATGCGGGACGTGAAGAGCTGCGCCGCGGCCGGATCTCGCTGCTCATCGAAGGCGACGCCGCGCCGGTCTACCGCTTCGACCCCACGCGCCCCGAGGCCCGCACCGCGCGGGCGGAAGTCGACGACGCGCTGCAGGCGCTCTCCGGCCGCCGCGACGTCTTCATCGCCAGGGACGTGAAAGAGGAGGAGGTCGGTTCGCGCTACATCGACTTCCTCGTGCCCGGCCTGCTCGGCATGAACCTCATGGGCACCGGCCTGTGGGGCATCGCCTTCTCCGTGGTCAACGCGCGGCTCAAGAAGCTGCTCAAGCGGCTGGTGGCTACACCGATGCGCAAGAGCCAGTACCTCATCGCCCAATTCTCGTCGCGGATCTTCTTCCTGGTCTTCGAGGTGGTGGTGCTGCTGGTCTTCGCCTGGCTCGTGTTCGGCGTCAAAGTGCAGGGATCGCTGCTGCTGCTCTCCCTGATCTGCCTCCTCGGCGGAATGACCTTCGCCGGCGTCGGCCTGCTGGTCGCCTCGCGCGCGAACACGCTCGAAGCGGTGAGCGGCATGGCCAACCTGGTGATGATGCCGATGTGGCTCTGCTCCGGTGTCTTCTTCTCCTACGAACGCTTCCCCGAAGCCGCCAAGCCCTTCATCCGCGCCCTCCCCCTGACCTCACTCAACGACGCCCTGCGCGGCGTGATCAACAACGGCGCAACCATGACCGAGGTCATGCCCCAGTTGATCAACCTGCTGGTGTGGACGGTGGTGTCGTACGTGGTGGGGTTGAAGATCTTCAAGTGGTACTGAGCTAGAAGTTCTTCAGGTGCGTGGCCGTGCGCGTGTCGAAATCGTCGGTGAACCAGAGGCGGTAGCCGCGATCGTTGTGAAAGTAGTGGAGGATGGTCTCGCGGAAGAGGCAACTGCAGGGCTTCTCCGCAAGGGCGAGCTCGGACAGGCGCATCGGGTATTCGCCCTTGCCGCGAACGTGGGCTTCGATCGCGTCGCGCACCACCGGACCGGCGGTCAGGCACTCCTCGTAGGCGCGGGCGAAGGATTGCTGGCCGGTGATCAGGCCCGCCACGAGCGCACAGCCGATCCAGAGCACGAGCCGGCGTTTGCGGGGCGCGAACCAGGCCATCACCGCGATGGCCAGCGGGATGACGCCGAGGAAGATGTACTGCACGGCGCCGAGCTCACCGCGCTCGCCGAGGGCCACGCCAAACAAAAACGCCGCGCCGGCGGGAGCCAGCGCGGCGATCAATCTGCGTAAGGCCAAGTCAGAACGAGAATACCAGACCGAGGTTCACTTCGCCCTGCGTGAAATCACCGTTGTAGAAGTAATCGCCGCAGAACGTGCACTCGTCCTGATTCTCCAGCGCCGTGTAATAGCCGCGGCCTTCCAGACGGATGGCCATGTTGTTGTTGACCGGCAGCTTCACGCCGACACCTGCTGACGCGGAGAACTTGTTCTCCGCCGAAACGTCCTGGATCTGCGGATCGAGGTTGGCCAGGCCGGCGCTCACGATGAAGTACGGCCGTACGTTGCGCGAGGTGGCGAAGGGGATCTGCAGGCCGGCGTGGAGGTAGGTCACATCCATGTCGGCTACGTTGTTGTTGGGCTCGAACAGTCCGCGCTCGGTCTCGAGCTCCGAGGCCTGGCGGTTGGCCATCAGCTCCAGCTTCATGCCGCTGTCGCCGAGGGGGATGGCCAGGTTCAGCCCGAAATTCGCGCTGCTGGCCACGTCGACGTCCTGGTTGAAGATGAATGTCTGGTTGCTGAAGATCGTCCCGCCCCAGCGATAGCCGATGAACGGCGTGAGCTCGAAGGCGTTGTCGCGCGGCGTATAGCGGCGGCGGCCGCGCCAGTCATCGTCGCGCGAGGATTGGGCGAACAGGGACGTCGGCACGAGGACGAGGAGAAGCAGGAACACGTACTTACGCATGGGACCTCCAATGGTCATGAGCGGGCGAAAACGCCCGATTTTTGCGACTCATCGATACAATCGGCGGGCCATGAAGATCGCCACCTGGAACGTCAACGGAATCCGCGCCCGCCACGAGCAATTCGCCCGCTTCGTCGTCGAGGAGCAGCCTGATGTGGTGTGCCTCCAGGAGATCAAGGCCAAGCTCGACCAGGTGCCGCAAACCTGTTTCCTGGAAGGGTATACGTGCTACTGGCACGGTGCCGGTGGCTACTCCGGCGTGGCCCTGCACGTGCGGCAGGAGTTCGCGAAGGACATCGAATACACGCACCCTGCCTTCGACATGGAGACCCGCATCGTGCAGGCTCAAATTGAGGACACAGTGTTCACCAGCGTGTACGTTCCGAACGGCGGGAAGGACTACGAGGCCAAGATCGCTTTCCTGCACTCGTTGATCAACTACGCCGGCGACCTCCGCGCCCGAAAGCTCAAGCTCGTGCTCTGCGGCGACATGAACATCGCCCGCACGGACCGCGACGTCCATCCGAAGGAACGTAAGCCGGTGATCGGCCAGCTTCCGGAAGAGCGCGATCTCTTCGAGCGCCTCATCGCGCAGGGCCTGGTCGACGTCGGCCGCATGCTCTACCCGGACGATGACCAGTACTACAGCTGGTGGGCACCCTGGCGGCAGATGCGCGAGCGCAACATCGGCTGGCGTCTCGACTACGTGCTGGCCAGTGAATCGCTGGCGAAGCGCGCCGAGTCGTGCCCGTCGATGCGGGAGTTCGGGACCAGCGATCACGCGCCGGTGGTGGCGACGTTCCGCTGAGCGGTAGGCAGTAGGCAGTTGGCAGTTGGCAGGGGATACAGCGCGATCTCGGCTACCGCGGGATCAGGCCTGCAAACGCAAAAAGGCCGGCTTACGCCGGCCTTTTCCCCTGCCTACTGCCTACTGCGAACTGCCTACTCTAGTACCACCAGAACCACGCGCCGGTTCGCGGTGCGACCGGCTTTGGTCTTGTTCGACTCGACCGGCAGCGTGTCGCCGTACGAGACCGTCGACAGCCGGGCCAGCGGGAGCTGGTGTTGGCGCGAGAGATAGCGGCGGACCGCCTCGGCGCGGCGCTGGCCGAGCTCTTCGTTGTAACGCTCGCCGCCACTGTCGTCCGTGTGGCCCTGGATCTCGACAAAGTACTGCGTGTCGAGCCCTTTCACGCGGCCGGCGAACTCGTCGAGGGAAGCTTTGGCCTGATCGTTCAGGTCCGCCGAGCCGAGCTTGAACTTCACCCGATCCTCGGAGAACGACTGCTCGAAGACGACCTTGCCCTTCGCCAGCACGCCCGCTTCCTGGGCCCGGCGCAGTGCTTCCTGCGCCGACTGGCTGAGCTGCTCGATCTTGACGTCGGTCTGCTTCTGGCGCTGCTGCAGGTCTTCCACCTGCGTTGAGACGGAGTCGATTTTCTGATTGGTCTGAGCCTGCGACTCGGCGATCTTCTGATCGACGGATTTCGACGTCGCGCAGGCGCCGAGCGAAACGGCCATTGCCGTCGCCAGCACAACCCGTGTGTACTTCTTCATCAACTGTTCTTCCTTTCGTTCTTGCGCTTCGGCCCGCGGGCAGCGGCGCTCTGAACCGGTGGCTCCGTGCCGCGGTAGCCGGCACGGACTCGGACGGAGCGAACACGACCCGCGGTCTTCAGCGAGATCCGGCGGTACTTGATCGTACCTTTGCCGGTAGGCGGGAAACCTATCAAATACTGAGCCCGCAATACGGATTCGATTCCATTCATTGCACTTGCAAGTTGTTCCGGCTGGTTGCCGACGAACAATTTGCCGCCCGTCGCGGAGGCCAGCTCCGCGAGCAGATCGATGTTCGATTCGTCCTCGCTGACCGGCACCGCGGCCTTTTTCTTCGGCTTCACCTCCACGATGGGATCGCGAAGGCTGAACGCGTAGATGGGGATGGCCACCCCTTCGAGCTTCCGCTCGATGTCGGCGCGCTTGAGCTTGGAAGCGTTGTCGATCCCGTCGCTGAGGAGGACGATCGCTCGCGAGGAGTTGCGTCCCAATTCGCTCCGCTCCGGCATCTCGGAGAGCGCGTCGAAGAAGGCGGTCTTTCCCCATGGCTTAACCACGTCCACGGCACGGGTGATGGCGGCGGGGTTCTCCGTGAACGGGACGAGCTCGTTCGCATGTCCCTCGGAATCGAACACGAAGAGCGCGAAGTCGTCACCCTCCTGGCGGCGTGCAGTCAGCGCGTTGATGGCTGCCTTGGCCGCTTCGAGCTTGCCGGCCAGGCCCATCGACCCGGAGCCGTCGAGCAGGATCGTCCAGGAGACCGGCGCGTTGCGCGACAGCTCGAACATGTCGGTGGGGACCGGTTTGCCGTCCACGAGCAGGGAGACCTCGGCGGCAGCCAGATCCGTCAGCGGTACGCCTTTCGCGCCGAGGACCGTGAACGGGACCATCACGTAACTGACGGCCACTTCTTCGCCGTATTGCGACGGATTGCTCTGCGCGGATACGCCGGCCGTGACGAGCACGAGGAGCGCCAGAAGCGCCAAGGAGCGATGCGACATGGTGCAAATAACAGCGAGCGAGCGGAGCCTACTCCGCCTCTTTGCGAAGAGGAATAAAGTCCGGATCGTCCTGATGCTTGCGCTCCCATTTGAGGAAGTCGTAATAGCCGCAGTGCGGACGGTCGGGGTACTCGTGGCAGACGCCGGGCCGCGCCTCATAGACCGAGCAGCGGCGTGTCTTCTGGTCGATGAACATGCAGATGCTGCCGTAGATCTTGTCCTTCTGGTGCCGCAGCACCTGCTCGTTCGAGACCGTTTTGGTGAATCGCCGCGCCGCCGTCTCCGGATCGATGTCGAAGTGCCGGGCCAGCCGCGCCAGGTCGCGCTTCGTCACGATGATCCGGTCGTAACTGCAGCAGTAGGCAGGACACTTGAGGCAGTCGTAGTGGGCAGCCATGGATGCGCTCAAGTGTACTGGCGCGTGTACCATCTGTCGATGGATCATGCGGTCGCACTCGTGCAGGCGTATCTGCAGCTCAACGGCTATTTCACTTCCGCGGAGTACCCCATCATCGCCGGCGCCGGCCGCAACGGCTTTCGGACCATCACCGACATCGACATCCTGGCCTTCCGCTTTCCCACGGGTGAGCCGCTGCACCGCGGCGGCCGCTCAGTCCCCACCGGTCTCGACGTGAGCGATCTCGATCTCGGCCTCGGCGTCCCCGACGGTACGATCGACATGATCATCGGCGAAGTGAAGGAA
>JAXDJK010000457.1:0-5446 GCA_034665665.1 Acidobacteriota bacterium | reverse complement strand
CCGCACAGCTTTGGTTGGCCCAGCCTCAGCCAACAGTGTCGGTAGTAAGCAAGGTTGCCTGAGGCTGGGCCAACCCAGCTGTGCGGGCAGCCGCCCGCCCGCCGGAGGCCCCCCGGTCGTCATCCCTGTAGCCACCTACCGCACAGCAGGATCGAGGGCAGCGATGACCTTGGTCTCGATGGCTTTGCGGATGTGGCGGGCGATGCGGTTGATGTAATTCACCGTCTCGCGGAACGGCGGCACGCCGTTGTACTTGCCGACGTTGCCCTCGCCCGCGTTGTAGGCCGCCACGGCCAGATCGGCGTTGTTATCGAACTTTGTCAACAGCCAGCGCAGGTACTTCGTCCCGCCGTAGATGTTCTCGGCCGGGTCGAACGAATTCGTCACCCCGAAGCGCTTCGCCGTGGCCGGCATCAGCTGCATCAGCCCGCGTGCGCCCTTGTTCGACACCGTGCGCGGATCGTAGTCCGACTCCGCCTTGATCACCGCCGAAACCAGCGCGGCATCCACGTCGTGGTGCCGGGCTGCCTCGATGATGATCTCGTTGTACTTGGACTGGAACAGCGGCTTGCTGTCCTCGTGGAACTGCCAGGAGCGCCGAGGGAAGACACCGCCTTCTTCGACGATCTTCTTCACCTCCGCGACCACCTCCGGGACAACCACTTCGTCGTCCAGGATGCGCTCGATCCGCGCCAGGGGGATCGAGACCGTGCCGCCGCCGGCCATGGTCAGGTGGATGACGTCGTCCTCCACCACGTAGGCCTCGATCTTCATGTTCCGGCCGTCGGCGAAGAGCGCAATGCTCGCGCTCGCCGTGGAGGCGAACAGAAGCAGGGCTGCGCTGGCTAGGATTCGTTTCATCGGTCTTGCTGATAACCGTCAGGCTGAGGACGATTATGCCCTGATTGAAGTTACGCACGGGGATGGAATGTGTCGTACATCTTCTGCAACCGGGCTCGTGAGACGTGCGTGTAGATCTGCGTCGTGGAGATGTCGGAATGACCGAGCATCATCTGCACCGAGCGCAGATCTGCCCCATTTTCCAGCAGATGCGTGGCAAAGGCGTGCCGCAGGACGTGCGGCGAGATGTGCGAGCGGATGCCGGCGTCGCGGGCGTAGCGGGTAATCTTCATCCAGAACGACTGACGCGTCATCGGCCGGCCCAGTTGCGAGAGAAACAGATGCGGGTCGTTGTACGTGTCGAAATGCCTCCGGCCGTCCTGCATGAACTGCAGGATCGCTTCCTTCGCCTGATCGCCGAACGGCACGATGCGCTCTTTCGAGCCCTTGCCGATGGTGCGCAGGAAGCCGGCGTCCATGACCAGGTCGTCGATCCGCACCTTGATCAACTCGCTGACGCGTAGGCCGGTGGCGTAAAGGAGCTCGAGCATGGCCCGATCGCGCGACCCTTCCGGTGTGGACCGGTCCGGCGCCTTCAGCAGCGCCTCCACCTCCTCCGGCGGAATCGATTTCGGCAGGTTGGTCCAGATCTTCGGATTCTCGATGTTCTCCGTCGGATCGGCTTTCAGGTGCCGTTCGGCGACCAGGAAGCGGAACATACCCCGAATCGCCGCCAGCGCCCGCGCCACCGAGCGCGCCGAGATGCCGGCGCCGCGCAGCGCCTGGAAGTACTTCACCAGCGTGATCCGCTCCACGCGCTCCAGCGTCAGCTTCTGCTGAAGGAGCCAGTGCCCAAAGTGGCGCAGGTCGGTGCCGTACGCGGAGAGTGAGTTCTTGGCCAGCCCCTTCTCGACCGCCAGGTAGTCGAGGAACATCGGCAGGTAGGTGACGAAATACGGCCCCGTTTCCTTCTGCTCGGGATCAATGGCTCGGGGCTTGGGCATGATGAGCGACGACGTCTGCCATGTACGAGCTGCGCACGAACGGCCCTGAAAAGACGGCACGGAAGCCGAGCTGCTCGCCGATCACACGGTACTCCTCGAAGACGCTCGGGTGTACGTATTCGACGACGTCGAGCTTCTCGCGCTTCGGCTGGAGGTACTGGCCGATGGTGACGATCTCACAGCCCGATTCGCGCAACCGCTCCAGCACCTCGACCACCTCTTCCCGCTTCTCGCCGAGGCCGAGCATGAGTCCGGACTTCGTCACGATGGACGGATCGACGGCTTTCGCTGCGCGCAAAACGCCGAGAGAACGCTCGAAACGCGAGCCGGGACGCACGTGGTCGTACAGCCGCGGCACGGTCTCCACGTTGTGATTGAAGTAGTCGGGCTTCGCTTCCGCCACGATGCGGACGCAGTCGGCGTTACCGCGGAAGTCCGGCGTCAGCACTTCCACGGCCGATTGCGGCAGCGCTTCGCGCAGCTCGTGGATCGTTTCGGCGAACTGCTGCGCGCCGCCGTCCAGGAGGTCGTCGCGGGTGACCGAGGTGACCACCACATGCTTGAGACCGAGGCGGCGGGCCGTCTCGGCCACGGCACGCGGCTCGTCGGCGGAGGGCGGCGCGTACGGACGGCCGGTGGTGACGTTGCAGAAACCGCAGGAGCGCGTGCAGATGTCGCCGAGGATCATGAAGGTGGCGGTGCCGCGGGAAAAACACTCGGTGCGATTGGGGCAGGCCAGCGACTCGCAGACGGAATGCAGGTCGCGCTCGCGCAGCATCGACTTCATGTCGCGCAGCGAGGCCAGGTTGAGTTTCTTTTCGCGAATCCACTCGGGAAGACGAGTCATGGTCGGAATGGTAAATCAAAAAAAACGCCGCCCTTCCGGGCGGCGCTTGCAGCCAACGCGGCTGGCTCGGAGGTCAGTGACCGCCGAGGGCCTTATCCAGTGACTTGTGGATGAGCTTTTCGGCTTCCGGCTCGGTGATGCCCTTCACGATCGCGACCTCGGAGACGAGGAGGTACTTGGCGCGGTCGTACATCTTCTTCTCACGGAAGGAGAGGCTCTTCCGCTTTTGCACTTCGTGCAGGTTCTTCAGCACTTCGGCGACATCTTCCAGGCGGCCCGTCTTCATCCGTTCCAGGTTGTCGCGGTAGCGGCCTTTCCAGTCCGAGTGCGTCTTCACGAGCGCCTGCTCGAGCAGGCTGATGAGGCCCTTGATCTCTTTCTGCTGATACAGACGGCGCAGGCCAACGCGGTCCGTGTTCCCGATCGGTACTACCAGCCGCGAGTTATTGGCAAGCAGCCGCAGGTGATAGTAGCTGTCTCCCGCTCCCATGATTGCCGATTCGCCGATGTGTTCGACGACGGTGACCCCATGGTTTGGATAGACGAGCTTTTCCCCGACCTTGAAACTGAGTTTAATGGACGACAAGTGAGGCTCCTTTCGGAAAGCTTAAGGAAAACAACTTGAGGGACGCGCATTCTACGCCAAAGGCCCGTTTGCGTCAAACCGTCAAAGATGTCGTTCCGTGCACGAACGCCCGGAAAAACGCCCAAAAGCGGGCCTTCGGCGCACTGCAAGTTTCGCGCTCGACGCCGCCGCAGCGCCTGATTACCGCGGCCTCATCCGCCTCACCAGCTGGTGCAGTTTGTCCATTCCCTCGCGCCGTTCCGCGTCATTTCCCGTCAGCAGATCTTCGATGAGCTGCATTTCGGTGTAGAGCTCGAGCTCCGTGGCAGCGTCAGGCTTTACTTCCTGCGGCGGTGGCGGTAGTGGCGTTACCGTCACCACCCGCGTGTCGGGGCGAACAGCCGTAGCCAGCACGGCCGGATTCAGCGCGTCACGCATCCGCGCGGCCATGGCCCGGGTCGATGGGACATCATTATTTGCGAGCGCACGCTGGATGGCTTTCGCGCTCGCCAGCGGGCTCGCATACGGGCTCTGCGGGTTGTCGACGATGCGCGCCTGCACCAGCGAGATCACGATATTGCCGTAGCCGCTCTTCTCGTCCGCCCGCGCCTGCACCCGCACCGTGACCTGCCGCGCCACGACCGGAATGTCGATCGGACGCACTTCGCCCGGCTGCAGCAGAGCGTTGATCTCCACCACCTGCGTCTCCGCGCGCGAGCTGCCCTGCGGCAGGTATTCGATGTCCACGCGCTCGACGAATACCGGGCGGTTCTTCACCACCATCAGCCTCCGCGACGGCGACTCGAGGATCACGCGGTAGATGAACGCGCCGCGCGCCTCCACCGTCTGGGTCTTATCGCCCTTCGGCTGGATCGAAAAGTCGTGCGTCTCGCGGCCCGCTTCGAACCGCTCGTACGATGCGTATTCGTACGTACCGTCCGTGCGCGGCACGCGCAGCCATTCGATGTCCTGCGTGATGATGCGCTGCAACAGGCCGACCGGCAGGTCGCGCTTGCTCGCCTCGGCCACGCGATCGATCACGGCGGCGTCGATGGCCACGCGCTCATCGGGCCGCTGCTGCGCGGCCAGGCGGGTTGCGGCAAGGGTTGTTGCGGCAAGGATCGTCACGGCCAGCAGCACACGCTTCATTCGTTCACTCCCAGTTCGGCCAGCACGCTGCGGCCGACGAGGCCGTCCTGCGGCAGCGCGAGATACTCACAGATCGTTGCGCCGAGGTCGGCGAACGTACTGCGCGTCCCCAGTTGCTTCGCCCCGCGAATGCGCGGCCCAGCCACGAGCAGCGGCACGTACTCGCGCGTGTGGTCGGTGGAAACATCGGTCGGATCGCAACCGTGATCGGCGGTGATGAACACCAGATCGTCTTCGCGTAGCGCGGCCAGCAGACCGGCCATCTCGCTATCGAACGTCTCCAGCGCCTTCGCGTAGCCGACCGGATCGTTGCGATGGCCGTATTTCGAGTCGAAGTCGACGAGGTTGGTGAAGATGAAGTCGGCGTCCGACTCGCGCACCAGGTCGATGGTCTTGCGCATGCCGTCGGAGTTCGACTCGGTGCGGATCTCTTCGCTGATGCCGACGCGGTCGAAGATGTCGGCGATTTTGCCGAGTCCGATCACCTGGCGTCCGGCCTTGTGCGCCCGCTCCAGGACGGTCTCGCCCGTCGGCCGCACGGAAAAGTCCTTCCGGTTCGCGGTGCGCTTGAAGTGCCCAACGCCTGACCCGACGAACGGCCGCGCAATGATGCGTCCGATGTTGTGCTCCCCCCGCATGAGCTCCCGCGCCTCGGCGCAGATACGCCACAGCTCCTCGACCGGGATCACGGCCTCGTGCGCCGCCACCTGGAACACGGAGTCGCCTGATGTGTAGACGATCGGCGCGCCGGTGCGCATGTGCTCCTCGCCCAGCTCGTCGAGGATCACCGTGCCGGAGGCCGGCTTGTTCCCGAGCGTCTTCCGCCCGATCCGCCGCTCGTACTCGGCCATGACGTCCGGCGGAAAGCCGTTCGGATACGTCCGGAACGGGTCGGTGACGATCAGCCCCATCATCTCCCAGTGCCCGGTGGTGGTGTCCTTCCCGGCGCTGACCTCGGCCATGCGCCCGTACGCACTGCCGGGATGCTCCGTGCTGGCCGGCTCCGGCAAGGTGTGCAACAGCCCGAGCCGCGTCAGATTC
>JAXDJK010000456.1:0-3707 GCA_034665665.1 Acidobacteriota bacterium | reverse complement strand
AGTGCACCAGGAACGCGCCGAGTACACCCTGACGCGGGCCTTGGGCGAACGTGACGCGCCTCACCCGTCCGTGTGACGGTTCCCACCCCGGGGGGTGGGGCGCGTCACGCGTTCCGGAGCGATGCTAGGGGAGTAACGAAGGAGTCTCATCATGCCCTCGCCCTACAACCTGGCTCTCGTCGAACATTGCAGCGATTGCTCGCAACGGCAGACCCCGGGCGCATTCTGCAACATGGCCGCGGAACCGGTCGCGGCTCTCGACTCGATGAAGTTCACCGGCGCCTATCCCAAAGGGGCGCTGCTCTTCGTCGAGGGGGAACAGCCTCGCGGCGTGTTCGTGCTCTGCCGCGGGCAGGCCAAGCTCACCACAACCTCGTCCGACGGCCGCACCCTCATCGTGAAGATCGCGAACCCGGGGGAGATCCTCGGCGTCAGCGCGGCCATCCTCGGCAGACCGTATGAAGTCTCGGCCGAGACGCTCGCGGCCTCGCAGGTCAGCTTCGTCCGCCGCGACGACTTCCTTCGCTTTCTCAACGCCTACTCGGAAGCGTGCATGCACACCGCCCAGCAGCTCAGCGAAAAGTACGAAGGCGCGCAGCGTGAGATCCGTTCTCTCGGTCTCGCTCACACCACCTCGGAAAAGCTCGCCAGGCTGCTCCTCGGCTGGAGCAAGGATGGAGAATCGACGGCGGAGGGAACGCGGATGCAGGTGCTCCTCACGCACGAAGAGATCGGTCAGATGATCGGCACGACGCGCGAGACGGTGACGCGCCTGCTGAGCGACTTCAAGCGGAAGAAGCTGATCAGCGTCAAAGGCTCGAGCCTCTTCATCCTGGCGGCGCAGCGGATGCAGGACATGGTCTTCAGCTGAGACGACGCTCACGATCGCCTGTAGCACGCGTCACGGCGACCGTTCCGGGCGGCTCCTATTGTGAGCGGCATGAGCCGATCGATCATCGAGACGACCCTGGCCGAGCGGGAGACACTCGTTCGGTTTCGAACGGGCGAAACGTTGTTCCGCGAAGGGGAGGAGCCGCGGGGGGTGTACGTCCTCCACTCCGGCACCGTTCATCTGCTGTTCGCCGGCAGGAATGGCAGCGCCAAACCGCTTCGCGAAGCGCAGCCGGGGCAGATCCTCGGCCTGAGCTGCGTCGTGACGCGGCGCCACCACGATTGCACCGCGGTCGCGGCGGAGCCGTGCGAAGCCGCGTTCATCGAGAGCGACGATTTCCTGCGCGTGCTCGATGACTCGCCCGCCGTCTGGTTCAGCGTGCTCCGCGTGTTGAGCAGTGAGGTCAGCGCCGTCTACGACGACATGCGCGTTCTGGCCGCGAGGTGACGTGCGTCACGCGGCGCGCTGATGTCCGTCATGCCTCGACGTTCGCAGCAGGCATACGTTGGAATGCATGCAAGCTCTCCTCGATGGAAACGAAGCCGTTGCTCGCGTTGCCTATGCCCTGAACGAGGTGATCGCGATCTATCCGATCACGCCCGCATCGTCGATGGGCGAATGGGCAGACGCGTGGGCCGCCGAGAAGCGGCCGAACCTCTGGGGCACCGTCCCCTCAGTGATCGAGATGCAAAGCGAAGCGGGTGCCGCCGGCGCCGTTCATGGCGCGTTGCAGACCGGCTCCCTGGCCACGACGTTCACCGCGTCGCAGGGCCTGCTGCTCATGATCCCGAACATGTACAAGATTGCCGGCGAGCTCACGCCGACGGTGTTCCACGTCGCCGCGCGAACGATCGCCACGCACGCGCTGTCGATCTTCGGTGACCACAGCGACGTCATGGCCGCGCGCGCGACGGGCTGGGCGATGCTCTGCTCGGCCAGCGTACAGGAAGCGCACGATTTCGCCCTGATCGCCCAGGCGGCAACGCTCGAGTCGCGCGTGCCGTTCCTCCACTTCTTCGACGGGTTCCGCACCTCGCACGAGATCGCGAACGTGACGCTGCTCGAAGATGACCAGCTTCGCGCCATGATCGATCCGGAGCTCGTCTTCGACCATCGCTCCCGCGCCCTCACCCCAGACCACCCGGTCCTGCGTGGAACGGCCCAGAATCCCGATGTCTTCTTCCAGGCGCGGGAGCGGGCGAACCCGTTCTACCGCGACTGCGTGGAGGTGGTCGTGGAGACGATGGAGCGCTTCGCGACGAAAGCCGGACGGACCTACGCGCCGTATGAGTACACGGGCGCGCCGGACGCGGAGCGCGCCATCGTGGCCATGGGATCGGCGTGCGAGACCATCGACGAGACGGTTGACGCGCTCGGCGAGAAGGTCGGCCTCGTGAAGGTGCGCCTCTACCGTCCTTTCGACCCGAAACGCTTCGCCGCCTGCCTGCCGCCGACCGTCCGGGCCATCGCCGTCCTCGACCGGACCAAGGAGCCGGGCAGCGTCGGCGAGCCACTCTATCTCGACGTGGTGACCGCTTTGCGCGAAGCAGGGCGCGAGATGCCGGTCATCGTCGGAGGCCGCTTCGGCCTGTCGTCGAAGGAGCTCACGCCGGCCATGGTCAAGGGCGTATTCGACGAGCTGAAGGCCGAACGCCCGCGGAACCACTTCTCGGTGGGTATCCGCGACGACGTCACGCACAACAGCATCGACTACGACCCGGACTTCGCCATCGAGCGCGAGGACGTCGTGCGCGCGCTTTTCTACGGCCTCGGATCGGACGGCACGGTCGGGGCAAACAAGAACAGCTGCAAGATCATCGGCGACGCCGGCCGTTACGCGCAGGGCTATTTCGTGTACGACTCAAAGAAGTCGGGCGCGATGACGGTCTCCCATCTCCGCTTCGGGCCGCGGCCGATCCGCGCGCCATACCTCATCGAGCATGCAGCGTTCGTGGCCTGCCATCATCCGTCGCTCGTCGGCCGGGTCGACGTGCTCGAGCATCTCGCCGACGGCGGAACGTTCCTCTTCAACGGCAGCGAGATCCCGGAATCGCTGCATGCCGGACTGGCGGCGAAGCGCGCACGTGTGTTTGCCATCGACGCCTCGCGCGTGGCGCGCGACTGCGGGATGGGCAATCGCATCAACACGATCATGCAGGTAGCCTTCTTCGCCTGTTCGAAGGTGATGCCGTTCGAGGAGGCCCTCGACGCAATCTGCAACGCAGCGCGCAAGTCGTACGCGCACAAGGGTGCGGCTGTCGTCGAAAAGAATCTGAAAGCGATCGACGCCACGCTGGCGAACCTGCACGAAGTGACCATCACTGCCGCCGCGGCACCGCTGCCCCCCGAGGCCGGCCTCGATCTGCTGGCGATGCTGCTCGCCAACCGCGGCGACGAGCTCCCGGTCAGCGCCATGCCCTGCGACGGGACGTTCCCCACCTCCACGGCCCGTTACGAGAAGCGCAACCTCGCGCAGGCGCTGCCGGTATGGGAAGCGGCGGCATGCATCCAGTGCGGCAAATGCGCGATGGTCTGTCCCCACGCCGCGATCCGGATCAAGGCGTACGACGAGGCGCTCATCGGCAATGCGCCGGCGACGTTCAAGTCGCTGAGGCCGATGCATAAGGATTGGAGCGGTCTCGCATACACGATCCAGGTGGCACCGGAGGATTGCACCGGCTGCACGATTTGCGTCGACGTCTGTCCCGCACGCAGCAAGACCCATCCGGAACAGCAGGCGCTGGTGATGCAGCCGCAGGCGCCGCTGCTCGACGCCGAGCGTGCGAATTGGGAGTTCTTCCTCGGCCTGCCGGAG
>JAXDJK010000455.1:0-3135 GCA_034665665.1 Acidobacteriota bacterium | reverse complement strand
CGCAACGATCTCCTGATTCGAGGCGTCGGACAGCACGATCTTCTCGTTATAGGACCAGAGACCGCCGTAGCCGACCGTGACCTTGTTGCTGATCAGCGTGCCATTACCGGTTGAGCCCTTCGTCCGCCGATAGAGCGACACCGACTGTGCGCGCTGCCCGTTCTTCGGATTCGACTGATTGTCGAGGAACGCCGTCGACGAACCGCTCACGAGCAGACCGGCGCTGCTGAACTGCGCCGCGGCGATACTGACCGTGTCGCGGCCCGCGTCGCCCACGCGGAAGATTCCCCAGAGGCCCTGCGTCACGAAGTTCGCAGGCGTCGTGCGGTAGATGTAATCGCCCTTCACGCCATTCTGGCCGCCCGCGCCGCCATTGTCCTCGAGGATGATCGAGTAGGAGGTGTTGGTGCCGTAGTTATCCCGCGCCCCGAGCCACTGCGAGAGGCGGTTATCGCCGATGCGCGACGAACCCTCGATGAACGGCAACTCCTGCCACACGTGACCATGCAGCGCCAGGACCTGCTGGTTTCCGCTGCCGCCCGGGTGGAGCAGATGGAAGCGCGTCGGCGTATTGCGTGCGGCCGCGAAGATCGGCGTCTGCGGCTCACCGAGCACCAGCCCATCCGAGAACCCGCGGTACACCGTCGTCAGATTGACGAAACTGGTCGCGTTGAAGCGGTACGGCATCGGCTCGGTGCGGTAATTCACCGTCGTTTGGATCAACAGCGGATTCGCAATCGCCTTCTCGATGGTCGTCGAGCACTGAGCCTGCGTGCACACAGTGCGATCGGCGCCCGACTTCGGCACGGCGCAGTAGCAGGACGCCGGCCAGTACAGGTTCACCATGTCGTCCTGCGTGAGCATGACGAACTCCCGGTGATGCAGCGCGCCGGGCGAGCTGCAATCGCCATTGCTGTACACGCCGGCCGTGTAAATGTATGCGGACGCGTACGTCGGCACACCTTTGCCGCCATTGAGCGTTGGATTGATGTCATCGAAGCAGGCGACCGAATTCGCCGGCTCCACGATCAGACCACCGACCAGACCATGCAGATCCTGCTCGAGCGGATCCGACGGCGTGAGATTTACCGGGCCGAGCTCCAGCGGCCAGCCGGTGATCCGGCCGGACGCCTCGACCTGAGTCTGACCCGCGTACCAGTAATACGTCGCCTGCTTCTGGTACGGCACTGTCTGCGGCGGATTCCAGCCGACGTTCGTCCCGCCGCTGCGCATCACGTCGTACGACAGGAGCGCCGGCGTGATGCCGGCCTGATACGACGACGACAGAGTGAGGGGCGCCGCCGACGGCGCCTGCGGCGTCTTGACGGTCGACGTGAGCGTAAACACCTTTTGCGCCGGATTCATCGCGTTTTGCAGGGTCAGCGCAATGCACTCACCCGCGTTCGCGCGGAGGATCAGCGGCTCGCTCGTGCTCGGCACCATCGCCGTCGCCGAGCCGCCCGGAGGCGTCATCGAAAGGAACGAGTACATCAGCGGATATTGATTGAAGATCTTCGAGCCGGGAAACTTCGTGAACCCGTCCACGCCACGGCTGTTGATGGTCATCTGATCCGGCGCCAGCGCATTGATCGTCATCGCGCGGATCGGCGCATTCGGCGGGCAACTGTACCCGCTGGCCAGCGTCGGCGGCGGCAGCGGCGCTACATACTTGTTCGTCGACAGCAGCGGCAAGCCATTCTGCGGCGTCTTGTACGCGCGGAAGAGGCCCCACGTACCGTCCACGAGACCGTGGGCCTGGTTCGACGCGTCCGGCATGTAGAGGTAATCCGACCAGTTGTAGGCCGTGTTTGCGGCCGGGCTGGCCCGTGGCGTATCGAAGATGAACTCGAAGTGCTCCGAGATGCCCATCGACTGATTCGATCGGTAGCCGGAGTTCGCGAAGCTCGGCTCGAACAGCCACTTGATTCCCTGCACCGTGAAATCGTGCGGGAGCATGTGCGCGCCGACGATGACGCGCATCTGCACGCGATCGCCTTCATAGGCGCGAAGCAGCGGCGTGAACGGATCCGGGCCCATCATCCCGGGCGTGAGCTCCGTTCCGGGGAACTTGAAGCCGGACGTGCCGACCGTGCTGCCAGGCGCCGGCTGGGAATTCAGTGATGTGACGTTGCGGGTCACCTGCGAGCTGAAGACGTACGAAAGGTCTGTGGCCTCAGGTGTTCCGGTGGTGCCGGACGCCGGCGGTGCCACGCGGTAGGCCAACGGCTCGTTGCGATAATTGAACGACATCGTTCCCGGCGTCGGACCGGTGCCAACGAGCTGCGGCAGCGGCGCCGTCGGGCCAGGCGGCACCGTGGGTGGCGGGGCGGGCGGAGGCTGGATGGCCGTCGTCGGGCTGGCCCAGCTTTCCGGCACCGTCACGGTCACAGGCGGCGTCGTGCCGCCGAAGAATTCGGTCCCGGTAAACGTCGCGGGTGCAGAGGGGCTGTTGCCCGTGTACGCGTACTGGAAATCCTGCAGCGCGAGCGCGAACTCGCGGTAGGTATTGAGCGATCCGCCCCGCTCCGGCCGCGAGCTCGGCGTCTCGATCACCGCAGCCCACGAGGTCGGACCACCGTCATAGCGCGTTCCCATCTGCACGAGCGCGCCGTTGGTGTCGAGCTGGTTCAGATACCACTTACTGTCGGTCGGCTCGACCAGGAAGGCGGCATAGAGGCCGGTCTGCTGGTGCGTGGACGGGCCGAAGTGATCGTGGGTGAAGACGGTACGGAGCGTCCGCTCGCCATTCACCACGTCCGAGGCGCTGCTGATGTGATCCGAGTACCAGCGCTGCACCGTGGTCTGTGCACCGAGGAACTTGCTGCAATCGGTCGGAGCGTCGCAGATCTGCTTCGGCACCGGCTGCGGCTCGAGGCACGCGCGGCCGCTGCCCGGCTTGCATTTGTCCGGAGGCGTCGCCTGGCAGGGTCCGATGGCGGCCGGATCATTCGCAAGGCCACCGCACTCGTTGATACCGTGGATCAGCTCCGTCACTTCCTGGTTGCTCAGCGTGCCGTCTTCATAGTTGAAGCCGTTCGCGGCGCCGTCCGACGAGGTGACGTCGAACTTCACCAGGTGGATATGCTGGCCGATGATGTCGGTGGGCGTCCGCACCTGGTAGTCGTCGAGTTTGTA
>JAXDJK010000454.1:0-4126 GCA_034665665.1 Acidobacteriota bacterium | reverse complement strand
TGAATGTTGAATTTTGAATGTTGAATTGCCGGCGAACGCGGTCCTCGCGTCATTCAACATTCAACATTCACCATTCAACATTTGCCTCTAAACAAAAAGGCCCGCTTCCCTGGCCGGGGGAAGCGGGACATCGCGCTCTAGCGCGGCGGCTGGGTCGCTGCGTGGTCAACGGATCAGCGACGGGGTCAATGTAGGTCCGTCCGTGCCGCGGCGTCAGCTGCGATTTTGGAAGGCGCTACCGTACGCGGGTGCCGGCCGGGACGCTCGGGTCGACGGCCACCAGGGACGGTTCGCCGTCGATCGAGGCGGCCAGGACCATGCCGTTGGACTCGATGCCCATGAGCTTGGCCGGCTGGAGGTTGGCCACGATCACGACCTTGCGGCCGACCAACTCCTCCGGCTCGTACTTGGTGCCGATGCCGGCCACGATGGTGCGCTCGTCCTCGCCGGTGAAGACCGACATCTTGATCAGCTTCTTCGACTTCGGGACGCGCTCGGCGGCGCGCACTTCGGCCACGCGCAGGTCGGTCTCCATGAACTGGTCGATGGAGATCTTCGCGATGCCCGGGGGCGCAGCCTGCGTGGTCTCGACGGGCGGACCGGAGTGGGCGGGTTTGTCGTTCTCTGCTACCTTCTCTTCTGTCTTCTGGTCCACCGTGACAGGTCCTCCGATGTATTGAGCTGCGTCGATGCGGGGAAAGATCGGGTCGGTGGCCATGACCGGCGCGCCGTTGGCTAGGCCGCCCCACTTAAGGGCGTCCGCACCGATGGCGTCGCCCGCGCCGAGGCGCCGCAGCGCTTCCGCGGTCGACTGCGGCATCACCGGGGCCATCATCACCCAGACGATGCGTAGCGCCTCGAGGGTGTTGTAGAGCACGCGGGAGAGCGTCTCGTCGGCGCCCGTTTCCTTGAACTTCTTCCACGGCTCACGGGCGACGATGTAGCCGTTGATGGCATTGAGGAGCTCCCAGACGGAATCGAGCGCGCGGTGGAAAGCCAGCTCGTCCATCAGCCGGAGGTACTCCGGCACGACCCGCTCGGCAGCCTGACGCAGCTCGTTGTCGTCGCACTTCACCGGCGGCGTTGCGCTGGCAAAGTACGAATCCGTCATCTTGATGGCCCGGGAGAGCGTGTTGCCGAGGTCGTTGGCCAGGTCGGCGTTGTAGCGCCCGATCAGCGACTGATCCGAATAGTTCTGGTCCTGCCCGAAGACCATCTCCCGCAGCAGGTAATAGCGCAACGAGTCGGCGCCGAAGTCGTCGAGGATGTTGTAGGGCCGGACCACGTTGCCGAGCGACTTCGAGATCTTCTCGTTGTCGCGCAGCCACCAGCCGTGGCCGACCACCTGCTTCGGCAGCTCGATGCCGGCCGCCATCAGGAAGGCGGGCCAGTAGACGGCGTGGAAGCGGACGATGTCCTTGCCGACCAGATGAATGTCGGCCGGCCAGAAGCGGTCGAAGCGCGCCTGCTCCGCGCTGCCGAAGCCGAGGGCCGAGATGTAGTTCGTCAGCGCATCCATCCAGACGTAGATGACGTGATCGGGATGGCCCGGGAAGGGGATACCCCACTTGATGGCGGTGCGGGAGATGGACAGATCGTTCAGGCCCTGTTCCACAAAGGACCGGATCTCGTTCAGCCGGGTGGGCGGGAAGACGAACGACGGGTTCTCGCGGTAGTGCTTCAGCAGCGGCTCGGTGTAGCGGGAGAGCCGGAAGAAGTAATTGCGCTCCGTGGTGCGCTCGACCTTGTGGCCCTCCTGGTCGAGGCCGTCCTTGACCTGATTCTCGGGGACGAACGTCTCCTCGTTCTGGCAGTACCAGCCGGAGTGCTCGCCGAGGTAGATGTCGCCGGGATTGCGCTCCTGAATGCGCTGGATGAGCTCCAGAACGCCGAGCCGATGGCGGGACTCCGTCGTGCGTACGAAATCATCGTGGCTGATGTTCAGCCGTTTCCAGAGGTCGTGATGGGTGCGTACGACGCGGTCGGCCAGCTCGATCGGCTGGATGCCTTCCTTGGCGGCCGCGCGCTCGATCTTCTGACCGTGCTCGTCGGTGCCGGTCAGGAACCAGACCTCGTCGCCCATCCGCCGCCGGTGCCGCGCAACGACGTCGGCCACCACGTTCTCGTACATGTGCCCGATGTGCGGGTCGTCGTTGACGTAGTGGATGGCGGTGGTGATGTAGAACTTCGTCATGTGGGCCTCGAAAGAGGCCGGATTGTATAGCTACTGATCGCTACTTGAGGAACTCGCCCACGTCGCGGATGCGCATGCCGTACTGTGCCGCGTACTCGCGCAGGAGCGGCGCGTGGCCGCCGCCGAACAGGACCAGGAGGCGCTCGCCGGGCTGAGCGAGGCGGGCGATGTTGGAGAAGATCTTCAGGTTCCGGATGTACCAGACGCCGACCACCTCCGCGCCGACGTAATTGCCGCCGCCGCCGACGCGCGACATCTCGACGTATTTGCTGTGGCCGAGCGCGAGGTTCTCCGGCGCGTTCATGTACAGCAAGGTCTGGGCGATCGGTGCCGTCTTCTGCATCTGCAGCTGCTTCGCCAGCGGACCGGAGATGAACGCGCCGAAGGAGGCCATGAAGGCGGAATCGTTCTTCTGGGCGTAGGCGATGACGGAGTCGAAGTCCATGTCGCCCTTCACGTCCGCGGCGTAGAGGGTGGGCAGGTCCAGGTCTTGGCCAGGCGGAAGGCCAGCTGGTAGGTCTCGCTACGCGTCAGCTCGTACTTGCCGGCGCGGTAATCGGCGTAGCGGCGCTCGAGCTCGGCCGCCTGGTCGGCCGGCCATTCGACGAGGATCTTCGTCGGCTTGAAGGCGGCCAGCTGATCGACGATCGAGGCGATCTCTTTCTGGCGCTCGGGAGCCATCACGTCCGGTACTTCGCTTTTCACCAGGTCGAGGCCGGGATTGTCGAAGTGGAAGGCGCCGAGGACCAGCACCTCAGGCGCCGCTTTCGCCGGCTCAGCCGCGGAGCTCGAGAAGGCGACGGCCGCGAGGGCGACAGAAGCGATGGCGTTGCGCATGGCCCACGATACGGGAAAAGGCCGGGCACGGTTGCACCAGACCCGGCCGGAAGGCAGGGATTCTGCACAAACGGCTGGCCATGATCCAAGTCATGGCCATCTTTCTCTCGGTGTTTTTCGCCACCAGTTCCGCCACCAACAGCGGCGAGGTTTCCCTCGCGGTCAGCACGAAGAAGAACGTCATGGAGCTCCGCGTGGGCGGCAAGACCATCCGCCGCTACGACGTCTCCGTCGGCACGAAGGCGCACGCCACCCCGCAGGGGACGTTCGGCGTGAACCACATCGTCTGGAATCCGGCCTGGGTGCCGCCGAACGAGAAGTGGGCGAAAGGCAAGAAGCCGACAGCCCCCGGCAGCGACAAGAATCCGATGAAGGTCGTGAAGATCTTTTTCAAGGAGCCGGATTACTACATCCACGGCACGGGCGACGAAGCCGCCCTCGGCGGCGCGGCGTCGCACGGCTGCATCCGCATGTCGCAGAAGGACGCCTTCAACCTCGGCCGTTACCTGATGGACCACGGCGGCGCCTCGCACGATGACGCCTGGTACTCGGCCGTCTTCAACCGCGGCAAGCCGGCGGATGTCCGCCTCAAGAGCACCGCGAAAATCGTGATCGGCCGCTGATCGCCAGAGGTGATGCGGCGGCGCGTACGCCGCCGCATCCAGAGTTACCCCGTCAAGGCACTACAGGCCGGCCATGATCGCGCCGCGTGCACGTGTGCACTTGCGGCCGCCGCTAATGCTGCGTGGCGGTGTCGGACGCGAGGGGCAGCCGCACGCGGAAGGTGGCGCCGCGGCCGACGCCGGCGCTTTCGGCGGCGATCGTGCCGCCATGCAATTCCGTGAGCGAGCGTGCGATGGCGAGGCCGAGGCCGAGACCGCCGTGACGGCCGCTCTGTTGACGGAAAGGCTCGAAGATGTAAGGAAGGAAGGCCGGGTCGATCCCGTCGCCGCTGTCGCGTACCTCGATCACACCGTGGCTGTCTTCCGGCCGCAGCGCGACCTCGATGCGGCCGCCGGGCGGGGTGTGCTTGATGGCGTTGCCTACGATGTTCCAGACGATCTGGTGCAGACGGGTGGGGTCACCGGTCACGAC
>JAXDJK010000453.1:0-6803 GCA_034665665.1 Acidobacteriota bacterium | reverse complement strand
AAAGCTGTGGCTCGGGCCACAGCAGTCCAAACGCTTCGCGTATACGTTTCACGCTCTTGGTGGGAACCGTCTGTGCGACGATGACAGCCGATGCGGGTGTTGATCGATGGGCGGGCGCTGGTGGGGCATCGGACGGGGATCGGGGTGCACACGGCGGAGATTGCGCGGCGGCTGGAGGTGGAGCCGCGGCCCTTGATCGCGTCGCATGCGGTAATCGAGGATCGGGAGGGACTCGATCACTGCCGGTTTCGGGTGGATCGGGCGCCGTTGGGTGTGATCTGGCAGCAGCTGCTGTTGCCGCGGATCGGCGAGGCGGATGTGTTGTGGGGGCCGCACGGGACGTTGCCGATCGCGTGGCGGCGGCCGGCGGTGATCACGCTGCACGACTTTACGTCGCTGACGATGCCGCGGCGGCACCGGCTGCAGACCATCCTCTCCTTTAACCTGATCATCGGGCGGAGCCTGGAGATGGCGGCACGTATCGCGTGCGTGTCGCAGGCGGTGGCGAACGAGGCGATGCGCGGGTTCGGGGTGGCGGCGCAGCGCATCGAGATCGTGTCGAACGGGGTGGACGAGTATTTCTCGCCGGGCGAAGACGACGAGGGTGATTACCTCCTCTACACCGGCACGCTCGAGCCGCGGAAGGGGCTGGACGTGCTGTTGGCGGTCTGGTGGTCGCTGCCGGAGCCGCGGCCGCGGCTGGTGCTTTGCGGTGACGCCGGGTGGAAGACGCGCATGCCGGACGATCCGCGGATCGAGGTGACGGGTTACGTGACCCGCGAGCGGTTGCGGGCGCTGTATCGCGGGGCGCGGGTGTTCGTGTACCCATCGCGTTACGAGGGCTTCGGCATCCCGCCGCTGGAGGCGATGGCCTGCGGCGCGCCGGTGATCGCCACGCGCACCGGGGCCATTCCGGAGTTCGCGGGCGACGCGGCGCTGCTCGTGCCGCCGGGCGATCGCGATGCGCTGCGCGCGGCGCTGGTGCGGCTGCTCGGCGATGCGGAGCTGCGGCAGGAGTTGCGCACACGCGGACCGGAACGGGCGAAGCTCTACCGCTGGGACCGCAGTGCGCGGCTGATGACCCAGCTCCTGGAGGCGGCGTGCGCGTAGGGATCGACGCGCGGAAGATCGCCGACTTTGGGATCGGCTCGTACATCCGCGGGCTGCTCGGCGCGCTGGTGGAGCTGGACGGCGACGATGAGTACGTGGCCTTCGCGCCGGCGGGCGCTCCGCTGCCGGCGGGCATCGAGCATGTGGTGGTGGACGCGCCGCACTACTCGCTGCGGGAGCTGGTGGTGATGGGCCGGGCGGCCCGACGCGCGCGGCTCGACGTTTTTCACGCACCGCACTACGTGGTGCCGTTCACGGGCGCGGTGCCGGTGGTGGTGACGATCCACGACCTCATCCATCTGCACCAGCCGCAGCGCAATCCGTTCGCGCGGCTCTACGCGGGGGCGATGCTCCGGCGCGCGGTCGGGAAAGCGCGGGCGGTGCTGACGGTGAGCGAGAGCGTCCGGGAGGAGCTGGAGCGCGAGCTCGGCGCGAAGAAGGTGTTCGTCACGCCGAACGGCATCGACCCCCTCTTCACGGCGGACGGACCGCGCGCGGAGGGGCGCTACTTCCTGTACGCCGGCAACGACAAGCCGCACAAGAACGTGAGCGCCCTCGTGGAGGCGTTCGTGCGGGTCCGCGCCGCGCTGCCCGAGGTGACGCTGGTGCTGACGGGCGCACCGTTCGCGCGGTTCGCGGAGAGGGAGGGCATCGTCACGCCGGGCTTCGTCACGAATGCCGAGCTGGCGGCGCTGTATCGCGGAGCACTGGCGCTGGTGCTGCCGAGCGCGGAAGAGGGATTCGGACTGCCGGCGGTGGAAGCGATGGCGTGCGGCGCGGCGGTGATCACGTCGCGCGCGGCGGCGCTGGTGGAGGTCACGGGTGACGCCGCGGTGCACGTCGCGCCGGAGCCGGACGCGCTTGCGGCGGCGATGCTGGACATCGCGCGCGAGGCCTCGCCGTCATCGAAAGGGCGTTTGCGCGCGGCGCAATTCACGTGGAAGCGATGCGCGGAAGCGACGCGGCATGCGTATCGCAGTGCGGTCTGACCCGTGATTTCGTGGAACATCGTGGAACATCGGGCACAAAATTACGATTTCGATAAACAAATGCTTGACAATATGGTTTAACGATCCTAATTTAACGTACAGATAACACGATGACCGCCACGAACTGGATTCACACCGATCCGATTCAAATGCCGCAGGTCGTCGACGCTTCTCAATTCCTCCCCCTCGGAATCAAGTCTGTCGGAGAAATCCGGCGAGTTATGCCAAGAAGCGCGACCGTGAGGTCCCGTAAAGGCATGAAAGGTGGTGAGCAGAATGGCCACGAAGAAGGCGGCTAAGGGCGGTTCCAAGAAGTCCAGCAGCGGCGGCAGCAGCAAGTCGTCCAAGAAGAAATAAACCCGATCATCACCAATTTTTTGGGGAGTCGTACTGGCGAGGCCGGCGTAAGCCGGCTTCGCTTTTTTTTGCCTGCGGGTAAACTCGACTGATGTTCGTCTCCCGCCGCGGCGCCATGCTCGGCGCCCTCTGCGCCGCGCTCCTCGGACTGGCGTGGCTGGCCAGCCCTTCGCTCCTCGGCGCGGAGTGGTGGCTGTTCGACCGCTACTCGGTGCAGCTGGCCAAGTCGCGGCGCCCCGATCCACGCATCGTGCTGGTCACGGTGAGCGATGCGGCCACCCGTGCGCTGGCCGGCGACTACGGCCGGCCGCAGGAGTACTCGCGCGAGGTGTATGCGCGGGCCATCGGCGAGCTGCTGCACGACGGCGCGCGCGTGGTGGCGCTGGACATCTTCTTCGCCGAGGAGAACGAGACCGCGCCGGAGGGCGATCGCGACCTGGCCGCGCGTTTGGCCGGTGCGCCAGTGGTCCTCGGCGCGCAAACCAACCTGCCGACGACGCGCACCACGCTGGCCGCCGCTTCCGCCGAATGGGCGCCGAAGCTCTGGGACGTCACGCTTCCCCCGCCAACCGCCAACCGTCAACCGCCAACTGCCTACAACCTGATCGCGCCGCATCCCCTCTTCCGCGACGCGGCCGGAGTGGGAACGATGCGTCTCGGCACGTCGGCCGGATCGGCGAAGGTGCATCGCTATCCGCTGGCCGACCGGATCGGCGACCGCTACGTGGCCAGCTTAGGGCTCGAGGCCGCGCGACTGTTCCTCGGCCGGCCGCGCACGGCCACATGGCGAGAGGCGCTGCACGAGGACGAGCTTCGTTTCGGGCCGACCGTGGTCCCGGTGGATGACGATCTGGAGATGCTGATCCGCTGGAATGGCGCCAAGGCGCGGCCGGACCTGCTCAGCTATCCGAACGTCGACCTGGACAAGGTGATCCTGGCCTCGCTCCTGCGCGAGGAGCAGCCGAACCATCCGGACCTGACAAAGTTCGCGGAGCAGTTCCGCGGCAAGATCGTGCTGGTCGGCTTCACCGCCGCGGGGCTGCTCGACCTGCGCCCCAATCCTCTCTCGTCGCGCGCGGCAGGACTCGAGCTGCACGCCAACGCCGTCGACAACCTGATCAACGGAGACTTCAACCGCGTGGCCAACCGCTGGCTGATGCTGCCGCTGATCCTGGTCATCGGCGCCGGCTTCGGCGCCGGCATCGATCGGGCACGCTCGCAGCTGGTCTCGGCGCTGGTGGCCATCGCCGGAATCGTGCTGGTGGTGCTGCTCGGCTATTTCGCACTCGCGCGCGGCTTCGTGGTGCCGGCCTTCACCGCGGCAGCGACGATCGCGCTGACGCACATCGTGATCACGGTGGTCAGCTTCGTGGCGGAGCAGAAGCAGACGGCCGTGCTGAAGACGACCTTCGGCCGCTACGTCTCGCCGCAGATCCTCGAGCACGTGCTGGCGCACCCGGAGAAGGTGCACCTCGGGGGGGAGCGGCGCGAGCTGTCGATCCTCTTCTCCGACATCCGCGGCTTCACGACCATCTCCGAGGCCAACGAGCCGGAGGCAGTGGTCGAGATGCTGAACGAGTACCTCACCCGGATGGTGGACATCCTGCTGGCGCACGGCGGGACGCTGGACAAGTTCATCGGCGACGCGGTGATGGGGTTCTGGAACGCGCCGGCTCCGGATCCGGATCACGCCCGGCACGCGGTGGCCTGCGCGGTGGAGATGGTGGAGGAGACGGCACGGCTGCGGGCAGAGTGGGAGAAAACCGGCAAGGCCTCGATCCGCATCGGCGTGGGGGTGAACACGGGAGAAGCGGTGGTCGGAAACATCGGGTCGGAGCGCGTGTTCGGATACACGGTGATCGGCGACGCGGTGAACTTAGCGTCACGACTGGAGAGCAAGAACAAGGATTACGTGACGGAGATCATCATCAGTGAGTTCACGATGGGGAGAATCGGCGGCGCTTTCCCGACGGTTTACGTCGACGAGGTCAAGGTGAAGGGCAAAGAGAACGCGGTCAAGATCTACGAGGTGAAAGTCCATGCGTAAGTTCCTGTTGCTGGTAGTGGTTCTCGGCGCGGCCTCCGCACGAGCCGCGACGCCGCCGCTGTTCCCCGGCGCGACGGAGTCGAAGTGGAAGGTGACGAAGGGCACGGCGGCCGCCGGCAGCGTGACGCTGCTGACGAGCGCGAGCGGCGTGCGGGCGGAGTGGCGCGCCGATGCAAAGGCTCCCGTGACGATCTTCCTCGGCGGTCAGGGCAAGGTCTGGGTCCGCGAGACCGGCGGCGATGCCGAGCTGTCCGCGCACAAGGGCGGCATCGAGATGTCCATCGTCCCGGCGCTGGTCTTCACGGATGCGAAGGCCACGTACAAGAAGGATGAGAAGGGCGTGGTCGAGGTGCAGACCGGCGGCTATACGCTGACGCGCACGTCGCTCTCCACCAGCAAAGCCGACGCGTCGAACTTTGCGATCCGGCCGAAGAAGTCGGCTTCGAGCCGGCTGGCGTCGATGGGCGGGCTGCTCGGGTCGTCGCAGTCGAATGTCTCGGCCACGGCAGGCGGCCGCGGCGCGGGGACGAAGGGTCTCAAGCTCGCCGACGGCGGCGATTACGCCGCCGTGGAAGCGGTCGAGAACCGCGACGCGAAGTGGACGAACCTGCAGGACGTGCTGGCGAAGTTTCAGAAGGAAGGGAAGATCGGCAAAGAGAGGGAGAACCAGTGAGCGCGGGTCGGTTGACGGTTGGCGGTTGGCGGTTGGCGGTTGGTTTCGCGGTGGTGCTGGGGTTGACGGGCACGGCGCACGGGCAGTTGGGCGGCATGCTGGACAAGCTCAAGAAGGGCGCGAAGGTGGTGCAGTCGGCGTCGCATGAATTCACCGAGGCCGAAGAGGCGGATATCGGGCGCGTGGTGGCGGCGCGGGTGCTGAAGACGTATCCGCTGGCGAAGAACGAGAAGCTGCAGCAGTACGTGACGCTGGTCGGCAACACGGTCGCGGCGTACAGCGCGCGGCCGACGCTGGAGTGGCATTTCGCCGTGATCCAGACGCCGGTGGTGAACGCGTTCTCCTGCCCGGGCGGCTACATCTTCGTGACCACGGGCGCGATGGATACGATGGACTCCGAGGCCGAGCTGGCGGCGGTGCTGGGTCACGAGATCGCCCACGCGACGCAGAAGCACATCCTCAAAGAGGTGAAGCGGGCCAACACCATCTCGGCGGGGATGGATTTCGCGAAGACGGCCAGCTCGGGCTCGTTCCTCAACGATGCCCTCGGCGAGAAGATCAGCAACCTGGCCTACGAGAAGCTCTTCACCACCGGCCTCTCGCGGCGCGACGAGCAGGAGGCCGACAAGATCGGCGTGGAACTGGCGCAGGCCGCCGGCTACAAGGCCAGCGAGTTCGTGCACTTCCTGGAGGCGATGGAGGAGAAGGAAGGGTCGGCGGAGATGAAGGTGCTGACCTCGACCCATCCGCGCCCGAAGGACCGCATTCCGGTGGTGCAGGCAGCGCTGAAGTCCGCCACGGATGGCGAGGTGCTGGCGGATCGCTGGACGGAGTGGGTACAGTAATTCGCAACCCGCGGCATGGCCGCCACGTACTCATGGATATGACCTTTCGTTCGAGCTTCATCCTTGCTGCCGCGCTCCTCACCGCGACCGTTGCGCTGGCGGATCAGGACGTCACTCATGCGTTCCAATCGTCCGTCCCGCGCGGACGGGTGCAACGGGTGGTGATCGACATCCCCGCGGGCGAGTTCACGCTGCGCACCGGCGCCGCCACGACGCTGGCGCTGAGCGGCATCGCCTCCCGCGATTACGACACGGCCAAGGAGCGCGACTGGGCGCAGGGCGTGGTGAACGACACGTCGGTGGAGTTCTACGTGAACGGTACGGAGGCGGTAGTGCGCCGCCGCTTCGGCGCGAAGGCGTCGAGCTGGCGCTCGCAGAAGTTCACCGGCCTGGACCTGCGGCTCGACCTGCCGCCTGGCGTGGATGTGACGTTCGAGACGACGGCCGGCGAGGTGGACCTGGATGGGCAGTTCGGCAATGTCAGCGTCGACCTGCGCGCGGGCGAGATCAAGCTGCGCATGCCGAAGACGGTGGTGCGCGAGCTGAATGCCTCCTGCCGCATCGGCGAGGTGCGCACGCACATCGGTAATGACGTCGTGACGCGCGAAGGCATCCTCCCCGGTCAGACGAAGTACTTCAACGCCGGCGGCAAGTCGGTGGTGAACGTGCACGTCACGGCTGGGGAAGTGGATGTGACGCTGACGCAGTAAAAATTGTCATCCCGAGCGTCGAGCGAGGGACCTGGGCGGGTGGGGCGCCGGGCCTGTGGCTCTTGCATCGTG
>JAXDJK010000452.1:0-6635 GCA_034665665.1 Acidobacteriota bacterium | reverse complement strand
ACAAGAGCGGCGGGAAAGCGCCGCACTCCAAACGCTTCGCGTAGTCCGGCACGCTCTACGCCTGAAGCGTGCAAGCTCTACGCGAAGCGGTTGGAGTGCGGCGCTTTCCCGCCGCTGTTGTACAGCCACAGGCGCTGCTCGCGACCCTCAGGAGCGCACGGCGTTGAGAGAAGTCGCCCTTCGGGAGCGGGGACGTCCCGTCCGCAGGGCCCACAAGCGTCGCGCCAGTCGGCGTACCGGGTGCGCAGATGCGCCCAGGCGAGACGCCTGTGGGCCCGGCGGGCGAGGACGCCCGCGCTCCCGACGTACGACGGGCTGCCCGCGGCACAGCATGACTTCTGCAATGCGTCTCGCGCTCTTTACGCTTCTCGCGTTCACCTGTGCGCAACCGGAACCGGCGGCGACGGCCGCCAGGCCAGCGGCAATGCACCACGATTACGACCTGATCGTCCGCCACGGCGATGTCATCGACGGCACCGGCTCCCCCGCGCGGAAGGCGGACGTCGGCATCCGCGGGGAGGCGATCGCGGCGATCGGCGATCTGGCTAACGCGACCGCCGCCACCACCCTGGAGGCGAAGGGTATGGTGGTGGCGCCGGGATTCATCGACCTCCTCGGCAATTCGCAGTCGGCGGTGCTGATCGATCCGCGGCTGGAGGGGAAGATCCGGCAGGGGGTGACCACGGAGGTCACGGGCGAGGGGCATTCGCCAGGGCCGATCGATGAGGCGATGGCGGCGGAGATGGAGCGCACCAAGCCGAAAGGGTGGCCGGCGGTCTCGTGGCGCACCCTCGGCGAGTTCGGGAACGTGGTGGCGAAACGCGGCAGCGCGGTGAATTTCGCCTTCTACGTCGGGGCGGCCAATCCGCGGGAGATGGTGCTTGGACACGCGGAGCGTGCGCCGAATGCCGCGGAACTGAAGCGCATGCAGGCCATCGCCGCCGCCAGCGTGCGCGAAGGCGCGGTCGGCCTGGCCAGCGCGTTGATCTACCCGCCCGGACGCTTCGCCACCACCGAGGAGCTGATCGCGCTGGCGAAAGTCACGCCGTCCTACTGGACCCACCTGCGCAACGAATCCGGCACCATCGACAGCGCCATCGACGAAGCGCTGCGCATCGGACGGGAAGCGCACGTGCCGGTGAACATCTTCCACCTCAAGGTCGGCGGGCAGCAAAACTGGGGGCGGATGAAGGAGGTCGTCGCCAGGATCGACCGGGCCCGCAAGGCCGGCGTCGACGTGGCCTCCTGCGTCTATCCCTACACCGCCACCTCCACCGCCCTCGAGTCGATCGTCCCGGCCTGGGCGCTGGCGGGCGGCTACGCCCAATTCGTGGCCCGCCTCAAGGATCCCGCCGCACGTGCGAAGATCGCGGCCGAGCTGCGAGCGGGACGCCTGGCCAACGGCGGCGCGGCCACGATCCTCGTGCGCGGCATCCCCGGACCGACGATGAAGCGCTACGAGCGCATGCGTCTCGACGCCATCGCGAACGACATGCACATCGATCCCGCCGAAGCGGCCCTGCGCATCTTCGCCGCCAGCACCTCCTCCCCCATCGGCATCTACTTTTCGCTCGACGAGAACGACATGAAGACCGCCCTCGTGCAGCCGTGGGTGGCGGTCTGCTCCGATTCCGGCGCCATCGTCGGCGAAGGGACCAGCTCCGGCGCGCACCCGCGTGCCTACGGCACCTTCCCGCGCATCCTTCGCTACGTGCGCGAGGAAAAGCTGCTATCGCTCGAAGAAGCAGTGCGCAAGATGACCTCCCTCGCCGCCTCGCGCGCCCGCCTCGACGACCGTGGCGTGCTGCGCGTGGGGATGAAGGCGGACGTGGTGGTCTTCGATCCGAAGACCATCCGCGACGTCTCCACCTACGAAGACCCGCACCACTTCAGCGAAGGCGTGGCGCACGTGATCGTCAACGGCAAGGCGGTGCTGCAGGACGGACGGATGACCGGCGCGCTGCCGGGCCGGGTCATACGCCCAGCGTCAGGAACACCGCCCCGAGGAGCGAGCAGACCATGATCACGACATTGATGACATACGTGCCGGCAAAGGCCAGCACCGCCTTGACGGCCGACCGGCCCGGCCCCTGCTGGTAGAAGCGCCGCATCGCCAGGTAGAGGTAACTGCACAGGACCACCGACGTCACCGCCAGCAGCACGTAATGCGAACGGTCCCGGGCGATGCCGATTACCAGGTACACCGGCCAGACGACCAGCGTCAGCAGGTACGTGAACGACAGATAGTGCGCCGCGAAGACCAGGTGCTCGGCGAGGAAACGGCGCCGCCGCGCGTACAGCACCTTCAGCCACACCGCCAGCCCGGCGATCGCGGCCAGGTTGAGCATGGACATGTTCTTCTGCCAGCGATGGTCGATCTTCTCCACCATCTCCTCGTAGCCGAGGTGGCGCTTCACGGCCGTCCGTTTGAGTAAGGTCTCGAACCGGTGCGTCGTGTCGACGCGGAGCAGGCCGTCCATGGTGTACATCGCCACCGGCTTGTAGACCGTGTACGCCAGGAACTGCAGCGCGAACAGCGTCAGGAAGATCCGCAGCGGCGCGATGTACCGCGTCTTCCGCCCCGCAAAGTACGCCAACGTCAGCTCGCCCGGCCGCAGCACCAGCTCGTGCAGCGTGCGGAACAGCTTCGAGTCGACGTGCGCCAGCTCGTGAAAGACGTCGTGCAGAAAGTGCCCGATGGTGAGGTCGTGATGATGCGGCTGCTTCTCGCCGCACGTGCCGCAGTACACCCGGGCGCCTGGCGCCCCGCAGTTCGTGCACGCTTGCTCGGGAGTGGGATGGGAGTCGATGCGACCGATTGTAGCGGAAAGCCGGTTGGCGGCTGGCCTCAAACCGCCAACCGCCAACCGTCAACCGTCAACCGCCAACCGCCCGGTCAGAACACGAACCGCGCCCCGAACCGCAGCACGCGCGGATTCTGCAGCTCGCTGATCCGTCCGCGGGTGCTGTTGGCGGCACCGCGTGTGATCAGCGTGGCATTGCGCTGCAGGATGGTCTGCTCGTTCGTCACGTTGAACGCATCGATGCCCAGCTCCAGGCCGATGCCGCGGAAGCGGAAATCCTTCGCCAGACGGAGGTCGAGCGAGTACGGATTGGGCAGGCGCGTGTCGCCAATGTCATTCACGAGCACGTTCTTCGTTCCCTCGCCGTTGCCGGGATTGAACGGGTGGACGTACAGGACCGGATAACCCTGGCGGATGTTGAAGTTCGCGCCGAGGTTCGCCTCGAGGAGAGGCAGCTGATACACGGCCGACGCATTCATCGACCAGTTCGAATTGATCCACACCCCGCCCTTCGGACCGGACTGCACGCCCGTGCCCTGCACGACCTGCGCGTCGTCGCACGTAGCGCAGCCGTTGTTGCCGCGGAGCGCCGTCGGATCGACGATGGCGCTGGCGTCGACCTGCTGCCTCCAGTCCCCGATGGAGATGTTGCCGCGCATCATCCAGCGGTGGGACATGCGCTTCACCGCGCCGAGCTCCAGCCCGTCGTACGTCTGCGTGTAGCCGTCGCGATTCGAGAGCACCGAGAACGTCGGCAGTGCCACGCCCGCCTTCAGCTGATACACCGGCACCGCGTAATCACCCCCCTCGGTCACACCGGCGGGCGGGGGGAGGATGGTGGCTACCTCGTAGTCGTCGCTCGTGTACCAGTCGCCCGCACCGCGGGTCTTCTCGGCGCGGTTGAAGAGGAAGTTGTCGAACAGGCGGTGCGTGACGTTCGCCGAGACCACCAGGTCCGTCAGCACTTCCCGCTCGATGCCGAGGATCAGCTCGTCCGTGGACTGCGGCTTCAGATCGTCCGCGATCCGGCGGGTGTTGATCGTCGAGGTCGGATCGCTGGGATCGAAGCCGGTGAAGCCGACCACGCCGTAGTCGAACAGCACCTCCTCGCGCGAGATGAGGTCGTTGTGATCGGCGTCGATCGAATAGAAGCCGATGTACTTGTAGCCCGGCACCATGCCGCCGGGTGAATAGCCGGTAGCGTTCGCACCGAGCTGGCCGACGTAACGATTGTAGGCAGCGCGGACGAGCGTCTTCTTGTTCTGGCCGAGGGCGTAGGTGAGACCGATGCGGGGCGAGATCGAATCCCAGTTCAGGGTGGGGATCTCATTGCCCGGATACGTCACCTGCGGCAGGTACTCCGCCACGACCGCATTCGCGGGCGAGACCTGGTCGGACGCGCTGGCGTGCTGGCGGTCGAACCGCAGCCCGCCCTGCACCGTCAGGTTGCCGGCCAGCAGCGTGTCGCCGACGTACACGTCCTGGTACTCGTACTCGTACTTGTACGGCGCGGCGCTGAAAAAGTAAGTCAGGCGCAAGCCGTCCGGCCCGTCGCCGAAGTCGTAGATCAGCTGGTTCTGCGGCCAGACCGACAGCCCGTCGGCGCCGGCGCTGCGGTAACCGAAGCCGAACTTCAGCTCGTGATTGACCGAGCCGGTGCTGAAGAACGTCGAACCATCGAGCCGGGTCTGCTCCTGCGGCCGCACGCCCTGGACCGACAGATAGGTGTTGTGGGCCGTGCCCGAGCCGATCTCCACGCGGGTGGCCTTGGTGGCGTTCTGCGTCACGCAATCGAATGTGGTGCAGTTCGCGCCGCTGTTGGGCTGGAGCTGGAAGCCGCCGTTGACCTTCGAATAGAGGCCGGTCAGGTAGAGGTTGGCGGAGAAGATGTGCGTGTCTTCGATCTTGTACGTACCGGCCGGCCCGAAGTCGCTCTGGTTCCAGGTGGTCTCGGGCGGAAACTGCGGCGAGGCGTTGCGTCCCGCTTTGACTTTGCTGTTGTCGTAATAGAAGAGGGTGGCGCTGTTGGCGCGGGTGAGCTGCGCGTTGAGCTTCGCGTTGAGCGTCTCGAGCTGGGTGCGATCCGAGAAGCGCACCGTGGCCGCGGGCGGCTGTGCGGTGAAGAGGTTGATGTCGTTGTCGGCGTACGCGGCCCAGAGCCACAGCCGGTCGTGGATGACCGGTCCACCCGCTTCGAAGCCCCATTCGGTGACTTCGTCGATCTCGTTGGTTTTGCCGATGTAGCGCACCGGCGCGAGCGCTTCCTCGGGGATCTTGCGCCGGCCCTGCGTGCCGCCGGGCGTCAGGTAGTACCGCGCCGAGCCGTTGAAATCGTTCGTGCCGCGCTTGGTGACGATGTTCAGCTGCGCGCCCGGTGTCTGCACGCGCGGATCGGTGCCGCCGGTGGTGACCTGGATTTCTTCGAAGCTGCCGAAGTCGAAGTAGTCCGCCGAGCCACCGGTGGCCACCATGTCGGTGGTGTTGACGCCGTCGACGCTGAAGGTGGTCTGGTCCCCGTTGGCGCCCTTCGAGACGATGCTCGACTGCTGGCCGGACTCGCTGCCGCCGATGTTGTTGCGGTCCATCAGCACGCCCCCGATCTGCTGGAGGATCACCCACGGGTCGCGCGCGGTCGGCACTTGCTCGAGCTCGATCTTGTCGACCGTGCCGCCGGTGCCGATGCGCCGTGCGTCGATGAGCGGCGCGGCGGTGACGGTGATGGTTTTCTCGAGCGTGGGATTGAGGGTCATCCCGACCTCGGTGTTGCGTCCAATGTTGACGGCCACGCCCCTGCGCGTGGCCACGCCGTAATCGGCCAGCTCGGCGTTGAGCTCGTCGGCGTTGAGCTCGTAGGTACCGGGGGAGAGGCTGATGAAGCGGAAATGTCCCTGGCTATCCGTGACGGCCGTCTGCGGGGCACCAACCCCGCTGAGCGTGACGGTGACGCCCGGGAGGATGCCGCCGTCGGGGGCGGTGACGGTGCCGAAGATGTTGCCGCTCTGGGTCTGGGCCAGGGCGGTAACGGCGAACCACAACAGGGTGATGAAGAGGACCAGCGTACGGGATCTCATCGTGACTCCTTTCGTTCCATGCGTTGGCCCGTCGCCACTGCGGTTCCGCGACCGCAGCGGTCCTGAAGAGGTAATTGCTTGAGCGCGCACGCGCTTGGTGGCAATCGGCGTCAGCGGCGATTCTTCGCGCAATCCAGCAGCCCGTAGATTCGCCGCCGTTTGGGATCAATCGACGATGCGAGACCGCTGTTTTGGGATGAAACGGCGCTCCGTGCCGTGCGTTGATTCGCCGCGCACGCGGCCGAAGGAGGCCGTTCACAACGGTTTTCCTGCGGTGCCTTTTTGTCATCTGACGTTTTTGGTGGATCGGCCTCCATTCGGCCGATACGAACGGGCGGTCATCGCGCCGGGCACGCTCGGCGCCGCCTTCAGAGCCAAGCGCTGGGAACGGCGGCTCGACCAGCGGCAGGCGGCCGAAGAGATAGGCGTCTCCTGCGCGACCTACCGCGGATGGGAGGCAAATCGGCGAGAGCCTGACCACCGGAACATCCCTTCTGCGATCCGGTTCCTGGGTTTCAACTGGAGGCCAGCCGGCAATAGTCTGGTCGACCAAGTTCGCCAGGCACGGATCGCTAGGGGACTTTCCATCGAACAGCTAGCGACGATTCTCAAAGCGGACCCAAGCACAATCGGTAAGTGGGAAGTCGGAACCGCTACCCCGTCCAACCGATCGCTCGACAAACTTCAGAATTGGCTGCTGCACGCGGACAGAAGTTGAGCCGGGCGGATGGTCACGCGAGCATAAATCCCCGCCTGAGGA
>JAXDJK010000451.1:0-2947 GCA_034665665.1 Acidobacteriota bacterium | reverse complement strand
AAGCGTGCGTGATGCCTCGCGTGGCGTGAGGGACGCCTCGCGAGACACAAGCTGCGGGCAGGAAGGCACTATAATTCCGACCGTGCCCGCCCCCCTCCCTGCCGATGACGACTTCCTCCGCGCGTTTGGGGAGCGGGTGCGGGGGGAGCGGGCGCGGCGGGGGATGAGCCGGAAGTTGCTGGCGGATCATGCCGGGATCTCCGAGCGGTACATCACCCAGCTGGAGTCGGGGAAGGGCAATGCCTCACTGCTGATCCTGCGGCAGATCGCCTCCGCGCTCGGGTTGCCGCTGACGCGGCTGGTGGAGGGCGAGGCGCCCACGGCGGAGATGACCCTGCTCCGGCAGTTCCTGGAGCGACTCTCGCCGGAGCAATTGCGCGAGGCGTATACCGTGCTGGCGGAGCGGTTTGAAGCGGACACCGGAGTGGCCCGCGCGCACCGCATTGCCCTGATTGGGTTACGGGGAGCGGGGAAGACCACACTCGGCGCGGCGCTGGGCGGGATGGCGGGCATCCCCTTCTTCGAGCTGGACCGCGAGATCGAGCGGCTCTCCGGCACGTCCATGGCCTCGATTCTCGAGCTCTACGGCCAGCAGGCGTTCCGCCGGTACGAGCAGGAGGCGTTGCAGCACCTGCTGGAGACGCAGCCGCGCTTCATCGTGGCCACCGGCGGGAGCATCGTCTCCGAGACCGCCACGTACGAACTGCTGCTCCGCAACTGCTTCACCGTGTGGGTGCGCACCACGCCGGAGGAGCACATGGGCCGGGTCATCGCCCAGGGCGACCGGAGGCCGATGGCCGGCTCGGGCCAGGCCATGGAGGACCTTCGCCGCATCCTGGAGGAGCGCACCCCGCTCTACTCGCGGGCCGACGCCACCCTCGATACGACCGGCACGGAAGAGGCAGCCTCCCTGCGGGAGCTGTTGGCACTCTTGCCGCTTCCAATATCGGAATTATCATGCCGCCCCTGTCTTTAAGGAGTATTGATGATCACATTCGACCGTGAGCCGTCCACGTACCAGCACTGGCGGCTCACTTTTGACGGCCCGGTGGCCACGCTGACCCTCGATGTAAACGAGGACGCGGGCATCGACGAGGGCTATAAGCTGAAACTGAATTCCTACGACCTCAGCGTGGACATCGAGCTGCGCGACGCGCTCGACCGCATCCGCTTCGAGCACCCCGAGGTCGGCTCCGTGATCGTGGCCAGCGGCAAGGAGCGCATGTTCTGCGCCGGCGCGAACATCTACATGCTCGGCAAGGCCACGCATGCCACCAAGGTGAACTTCTGCAAGTTCACCAACGAGACCCGCAACGGCATCGAGGACTCCAGCGAGCGCTCGGGCCTCAAGTTCCTGGCGGCGGTGAACGGCACGGCGGCCGGCGGCGGTTACGAGCTGGCGCTGGCGTGCGACGAGATCGTGCTGGTGGACGACCGCTCCAGCACCGTCAGCTTCCCCGAGGTCCCGCTGCTGGCCGTGCTGCCGGGAACGGGCGGGCTGACCCGGCTCGTCGACAAGCGCCATGTCCGCCGCGATCTCGCGGACGTCTTCTGCACCACCGCCGAGGGCTTCGGCGGCGCGAAGGCCAAGACGTGGGGCCTCGTCGATGAAGTGGTCCCGCCGCGCGCCTTCCCGGAGAAGGTGCAGGAGCGCGCCGCGGCCCTCGCCGCCAAGACGGACCGTCCGAAGGACAAGCAAGGCGTGGCCCTGACCCCGCTCCGCCGCACGCTCGACGAGACCGGCATCCACTACGACCATGTGGACGTGGCCATCGACGCCGAGGCCCGCACCATCACCATCACCGTGAGCGCGCCGTCGCTCGAAGAACCGATCGAGATCCCGGCCATCGAAGAGCGCGCCGCGCTGTGGTGGCCGCTGGCCATGGCCCGCGAGCTCGACGACGCCATCCTGCACCTGCGCACCAACGTCCGCGACGCCGGCATCTGGATCCTCAAGACGCGCGGCGAGATGGATGCGGTGCTGCGTGTCGACGGCGCGATGGAGAAGCACGCCGGGCACTGGTTCGTGCGCGAGACCATCAACTACATCCGCCGGACCTTCGCCCGGCTCGACGTCTCCTCCCGCAGCATCTACGCGGTGATCGACCAGGGCTCGGCCTTCGCCGGCACGCTCTTCGAGCTGGCGCTGGCGGCCGACCGCTCGTACATGCTTACCGCCGAGGAGAACGCGCCGCAGATTGCCCTCAGCGTGATGAACTTCGGCCCGTACGAGATGCCGAACCGCATGACCCGCCTGGCCACGCGCTTCGGCAGCGAGACCGCGGGCGTGCAGAAGACACTCCTGACGAAGCTCGAAGCGAAGCTGGATGCCGCGGCGGCGATGGAAGCGGGGCTGATCACCTTCGCCCCCGACGAGCTGGATTGGGAAGACGAGCTGCGCCTCGCGATCGAAGAGCGCGCCAGCCTCTCCCCCGACGCGCTCACCGGCATGGAAGCGAGCCTGCGCTTCGCCGGACCGGAGACGGTGGCCACCAAGATCTTCGGCCGCCTCTCGGCCTGGCAGAACTGGATTTTCATCCGGCCCAACGCGGTCGGCGAACAGGGGGCGCTGAAGCTGTTCGGCAGCGGCACCAAACCGCGGTTTTCCTGGGAAAGGGTCTAACGCCATGACAGCCATGAATTACGACGAGAAGATTCCGAACAACGTCGACCTCTCGACGAACAAGACGCTGCAGCGTGCGCTCGAGCACTGGCAGCCGCGCTTCATCGACTGGTGGAAAGAGCTCGGCCCCGCGGTCTACCAGGGCAATGACATCTACCTTCGCACCGCGACTTCGGTCGACCGCGAAGGGTGGGCCACGTTCGGCATGGTGAAGATGCCCGAGTATCGCTGGGGCATCTTCCTCGCCGAGCAGGAGCAGAACCGCACCATTGGTTTCGGCGACAACATCGGGCAGCCGGTGTGGAACGTCGTCCCGGGCGAGCA
>JAXDJK010000450.1:0-4241 GCA_034665665.1 Acidobacteriota bacterium | reverse complement strand
CTGGAGCGTTACGGCATCCTGGACACGCCGCCGGAGATGGCCTTCGACGAGCTGACGGAGCTGGCGTCGTCGCTGTGCGAGACGCCGATGGCGTTGATCAGCCTCATCGACGGCACGCGGCAGTGGTTCAAGGCGCGGGTGGGGCTGCCGGTGGAGGAGACGCCGCGCGAGGTGGCCTTCTGCGCTCACGCAATCCTGCAGGAGGGGCTGTTCGTGGTGCCGGATTCGGCGGACGACGATCGGTTCGCGGACAATCCGCTGGTCTGCGGGGAGCCGCACATCCGGTTCTACGCGGGCACGCCGCTGACGACGCCGGACGGGTTCCGCCTCGGGACGCTGTGCGTCCTGGATCGCGTCCCGCGCACGCTCACGCCGAAGCAGGCCCGGATGCTGGCAGCGCTGGCGCACCAGGTGGTGGTGCAGCTGGAGCTGCGGCGGCACCTGGCGGAACGGGAGGCGGAGGAGGAGACGCTCCGCGCCAATGTCCGCGAGCTGGATCGGATGAAGAAGGAGTTCGTGGCCACGGTCAGTCACGAGCTGCGCACGCCGCTCACCTCCATCGTCGGGTCCCTCGGCCTGCTGTCCTCGGGGCTGATGGGGGAGCTGCCCAGCGACGTGCGGCAGTTGGTGCTGCTGGCGGAGCGGAACAGCGTGCGCCTGATCGCGCTGATCAACGACATCCTCGATTTCGAGAAGCTCGAGAGCGGACGGATGGAGATGACGCACGCGCCGGCGCCGCTGCTGCGCATCCTCCGCCAGGCGGTCGAGGTGATCGCGCCGGTGGCGGCGCAGGAGCAGGTCACGATCGAGCTGCGCGCGGAAGTGGCGGTGGTGCATGGCGACGAGGCGCGGCTGGCGCAGGCGACGGTGAATCTCCTGTCGAATGCGGTGAAGTATTCGCCGCGCGGGGGGACGGTGACGGTGACGGCCTCGGTGTCGCGCGGCTGGACGGAAGTGCAGGTGCGCGATGAGGGGCCGGGCATCGCGGTGGCGCTGCAGCCGAAGCTGTTCCGCCGCTTCCAGCAGATCGAGTCGAGCGACTCGCGGCCGAAGGGGGGCGCGGGGCTCGGCCTGGCGATGTGCAAGGCGATCGTGGAGCAGCACGGCGGGACGGTGGGGGTGGAGAGCCGCGAGGGCGAGGGGAGCACGTTCTGGTTCCGCATCCCCGCGCTGGCGGCGCTGTTCGTGCCATGAAGGTCCTGGTCATCGACGATGAGGAAGACATCCGGATCGTGGCGCATCTGAGCCTCGGCCGCGTGGGCGGCATGACGGTGCTGGAGGCGCGGAACGGCCAGGAGGGCGTCCAGCGCGCGCAGGCGGAGCAGCCGGATTTCATCCTGCTGGACATGATGATGCCCGGGATGGACGGGGCAGCGACGTTCGCGGCCTTGCAGGCCTCGCCGGAGACGGCAGCCATTCCGGTGGTGTTCATGACGGCCAAGGCGATGACGACCGAGGTGGGGCGGCTGATGAGTCTCGGCGCGAAGGGTGTGGTGGTGAAACCCTTCAACCCGATGTCGCTCGCGGACGACGTTCGCGCTATTCTCGGCATCTAAACCATGACGGCCGAAATGGAGCCACTGCGCGCGCGCTTTCGCGCGAGCAGCGCTGCGCGACTACGGGAGATGCATGCACTGGCGGAGTCGATCGCGCGCGACCGCGGCGATCGGAAGGCACTGGACACGCTGGCGCGCCACTTCCACGGGCTGGCCGGCCTCGGCGGAACGTATGGGTTCCCGAGGATCTCGGCGCTGGCGGATGAGGGGGAAGCCAGGGCGGTGCCGATGTCCCGGAGCGGTGCGATGCCGGAGGTGCGGGACGTCGATCTGTGGCTGGCGCTGATCGCGGCGATGGAGGCGGAGCTGGAGGCGGGCGAGGACGAGCCGGCACTCGAGCCGGAAGCAGTGCCGCAGCGTACGCCCTCGGCGTTCCGGGTGCTGCTGGTCGAGGATGACGCGGCGCTGGTGGATTACGTCGTGCCGATCCTCTGCAACGAGGCAATGATGGTCACGGTCGCGAATACGCGCAGCGCCGGGCTGGAAGCGCTGGCGGACGGCATCCCGGATGCACTGGTGGTCGATCTGCTCCTGCCCGATGGCAGCGGCTACGACGTCATCGAGGCGCTGCGGGAGATGCCGGGCGGCACGGAGCCGGGGGCGATCGTGATCAGCGCGCACGATGCGTTCATCGACAAGCTGCGGGCCATTCGCGTGGGGGCCGACGCGTTCGAGGGAAAGCCGCTCGATGTGGAAGCGCTGGTGCGGCGCCTGCAGTTGCTGCGCGACCGGAAGTTCCGGTTGCCGGAACGGATCCTGTCGGTGGAGGACGATCCGATCCAGACGGTGATCGTCCGCCGGATTCTGGAGAACGCCGGCTATGAGGTGGCGGTCTGCGACGATCCGGCGCGCTTCGACGAGATGCTGACGACGTTCACGCCGGACCTCCTGCTGATGGATGTCGGCCTGCCGGGCGGGGTGAGCGGCTTCGATCTGGTGCGGTACGTCCGGCAGAACGATCGCTTCGGCACGCTGCCGGTGATTTTCGTGACGGGGGTGGACGAGCCGGACGCGATCATCCGCGGGGTGCGCAGCGGCGGGGACGATCATCTGGTGAAGCCGGTGGATGCGCGGCGGCTGTTGTCGTCGGTGGCGTCGCGGCTGGAGCGGGCGCGGACGGCGCGGTCGATGACGGAGCGGGACGCGCTGACGGGCTTGCTGACGCGGGCGGCGTTTCAGTCGCGCGCGCCGCATCGCGGGGCGGGGGTGTTGATCCTGCTCGATGTCGACCGTTTCAAGGAGATCAATGATTCGCACGGGCATGCGGCGGGCGACCGCGTGCTGGCGGCGCTGGGGACGTTGCTGCGGCGCGGCCTGCGGCAGACGGATCTGGCGGCGCGCCTGGGCGGCGATGAGCTGGTGCTGCTGGCGGAGGATGCGACGGTGGAGGTGGGTGTGCGTCTCGCACGCCGGCTGCTGGAGGAGTTTTCGGCGATCGATCACGGCGGCTTTCACGTGACGTTCAGCGCGGGGGTGGCGGCGCTCACGGGGCCTCTGGACGCGGCGCTGGAGTCGGCGGATGCGGCCATGTACGAGGCCAAGCGGCAGGGGCGCGCGCAGGTGGCCCCGGCGTTGTGGTAAAACGCGCCCGCCATGTGGACCGCCCGACGCATTCTCAAAGAGCTCGCCGATTCTGACCGCCGTCGCCGCATCCTGACGGAGTTCTGGAAGCAGGGGGAGCAGAACGCCCGCCTCACGGCGCAGATGCAGCTGGCGAAGGCGATGAATTTCCGGCAGGAGTCGATCCGGAAGATGTCGCCGGAGAAGAAGGCCGACCTGCTGGCCTCACGCATCGCCACGGCCGATTTCGAGCAGTTCTTCGAGATGGCGCTGATGGCGTATCACACGCAGCACCAGAGCACGATGATGGCCGCCTTCCTCGATCGCTGGCAGGTGCCGCACGAGAACGGCGCGATCGAGTCGGACGATTACACGGCCCCGACGGCCGAGCAGGTACGCGAGGCGGTGCAGGAGCTGTCGGGTCAATACGATCGCGAGGACGTGCTGATCTATCTCGCCAGCGCGGGTCTGCTGATGGGCGATGCGTGGCGCGAGGCCACCTGGCCGGTCGTGGACGAGCTGAAGCCGGCGTAGCGGGTTTGACAGCGCTTACCGCTCGATGCGCAGGACGGTCCACGCGTTGGCGGAGGTGTCCCAGAGGAGCGTGGCTTTCGCGGTTTTGGGGCCGGTGAGGCGCTCGGCGACGGGGCCGCTGTGGAAGGCGGTGCCGACGTCGTTGGGCAGCCACTTCCAGGTGAAAGTTGCGACCGGGCCCTCGGCGCCGGCGGCGACGTTCGTCACGTTTTCGAGCTCCTTCTTCGCGAGGGGGACGAGGTCGACGGTGCCGTTGGGGCGGAGCAGGAAGCGTTTGTCCTGCTCCGATTTGCTGGTGAGCGTGACGGTGTCGCCGAGCTGGATCCAGCCGGCTTTGGCGAGGTCCTGCGCGGCCGCGCGCTGCGGCTCGTTCATGGCGGTGCGCTGGAGGGGGAGGGTGTAGCTGGCGTTGGTGAACTCGAAGTCGCCGAATTCGGCGGAGCCGGCGATGAGCGCGCGCGTCTGTTCGGCGGTTGGCGGCGGCGGCGCGGCCGGCGGTACCGACGAGGTGGTGGCGGGCTGCGGCGATTCTCCGCCGCAGGCGGCCAGGAGCAGGACGAGCGCGGGTAACGCGAAGTGCTTGCCGGACAT
>JAXDJK010000449.1:0-3719 GCA_034665665.1 Acidobacteriota bacterium | reverse complement strand
AGGGACCTGGGCGGGCGGGGCGCGGTGAGTGTGGCGTGTTCCCCGTGCCCCACTCGCCCAGGTCCCTCGCTCGACGCTCGGGATGACAACTTAGCGCAGGGTTACGCGGCGAATCTCTTCACCACGAACAGCCCAGTAGCGGCCAGCACAACCATCAGGATTGCCAGGCCGGCGTAATCGAGGGCCGGAACACCTGTGGCTTGTCCGATGGCCGCGCAGGCGGTGAGATTGTTCGTGTCCAGCGTGACGGCGCCGTTCCGCGCCAGGGTCCGCCCGCTCAGGCCCGATCCCGTGTTGAGGGTGATGCTGGTGAGCGCGAGGATGTTGCCGGCGAAGGTCGTGCCGGTGCCGAGCGTGGCCGAGCTGCCGATCTGCCAGAAGAGATTCGGGGCGCAGGTCGCACCGCCGGTATTCGTCAGGAGGACCGACGAGCCGCTGGCCGTGGTCAGGGTGCTGCCGGTCTTGAAGATGAAGAGGGCGTTCACGTTGCCCTGAAAGTTCAGCGTGAGCGTGCCGGTCAGTTGTGCCGAGGTCGAGAAGCAGTAGACGCCCGGCGTCAGCGTCATGCCGCCGAGATCCTGGCCCGTGAGATCCGCCGTGCACGGCGTGCCTGCCGCTGCGTTGTATGCGGCGGTGAGGTCGCTCTGTGCCTGCGCGGCAACAGCGTCGGCGGCATGGATCGATCCCAGCACGACGCCGGGAGGAAAGCCGGTGATGGAACTGCCGGGTGAGACGCCGATATTGCCATTGATGACGGAAGTGCCGGTGTTCGTCACGGTCGAGCCGCCGAGGACGGTGAAGTTCTGGGCGGTGCCGAGAGTGACCTGCGCCGAAGCAACAGGGAGGAAGAGGCATACCGCGAGCGCGCGCATGGTCAGGCGGGTAACGTTGGTCTGGTTCATTGGAATCTCCTTAGGTGGAGCGGTATCACCCGCTAGTGGTCAGAACTTGATTTCCTGGCTTGCTGCCCTGGCGTTGCAGGGTTCGCACCGCCAGCCGTGCTCGGTCCGCTGAAACGGGCCGTCGCTCTCGTCGCGGAAGAGCGTCCGGGTCTCGCGGCACCAGTCGCATCGGACCACGTGCGGATTGCCGCACCCGGGGTTGGCTTTGAGGTACGCCGAGGCCGTCGCTTTCTCATCGCCGACCAGGTCATCGCTACGCAAAACCTTGCCCGCCGTTGTTCGCACGGGCTCTCTGCCATCGGGCAGAGTCTCAGTCGCCATCATTTGCATCCTTTCCGGAATGCCGTGAGGAGTCAGCATACGCCCATCCGGCCGATCGCGACAAATCCGCGTATGCTTTCCCGACGTATGTCCGTGGTTCCTTCTCATCCTGCCGCCGGGCAGGCCGGCGCCCTCGCCGCCTCATTGTTCGCGCGCCGGGAGGCCATTCTTACCGCTTGGCGCGCCGCTGGCGAGCGCGACGCTGAGCGGGGGATCGCGTCGTCCCTCTCTCGCGCGCAATTCAATGACCACATCCCGGCGGTGCTCGATTGTCTCGGGCACACGATCGCCTCCTGGCCAGTGGCTCAGGACGAGGATGCGGGCAGCAGTCAGACCGCGCGTGTTTGCGAGCACGGCCTGCAACGCTGGCAGCAGGGTTACCAGTTGCGCGACCTGATCCGCGAATGGGGCCACCTGCAGATCTGCGTGGCCGACGAGCTGGAACGCTACGGGGCGGCCCATCCCGACCTCGCGCCGGGCCTCATGCCCGCGGCGCGCCGGGCCTGGACACAGTTGTGCGCCGACGGCGTGACCGAAAGCGCCTCGCAGTACTGGCGGCTTCATCAGACCGAATCGGCGGGTCACGTGAACGACCTGGAGCAGGCCATGGCCGCGCTCCAGACGCTCGACCGTTCGCGCGCCGAGGCCTGGCGCACGGCCGCGCACGACCTCCGCGGCAGTGTCACCGTCGTCAAAGGTGCGACCACGCTGCTGAGCGGCAGCGGCCTGCCGCTCACCGAGCCGGTCCGGGCGGAAGTGGCGGAGATGCTCAACAAAAGCGTGGCCTCGCTCCACGAGATGCTCAACGATCTCCTGAGCCTGGCCCGCCTCGAGGCCGGCCACGAGCAACGCGAGATCACCACCTTCGATGCCGCCGCACTGCTGCGTGACTTCTGCGCCGTCTCCCGGAGCGCCGCGGTCAGCCGCGGCCTGTTCCTGACCACCGAAGGACCGGCCACGCTGACCGTCCAGGGCGACAAGACCAAAATCCTCCGTATCCTCCAGAACCTCTTGCTCAACGCCCTCAAATACACGCCGTTCGGCGGCGTGACGGTCACGTGGGGCGTGGACACCGGACGCGACACCGACCGCTGGACCTTCTCGGTGCAGGATACGGGACCAGGCCTCGCCGAGAACGAAGCCGCCCCCTTCGCGCAGGAGCTGCATCAGGCCACCGAGGCCGCGAACGAGGCCCGCGAGGCCAGCACCGACCGCCGCCGCGACGTTGCACCGGCCGTGACGCTCCTCTCCGAGTGCGAAGGCCTGCCGCTCCTCCAGCAACCGGGCGAAGGCGTCGGTCTGACCATCGTCAAGCGCCTCTGCGAGCTCCTCGACGCCGGCCTGGAGCTCGCCACCAGCGAGGGGCAGGGCTCCACGTTCCGGGTCATGCTGCCGCGCGCCTACCCGTAGCCCTTCTGGGTAGACCGCATGGAGCGCGGGCGTCCTCGCCCGCGCTCCGTCAAGCCGTGGTCAGAACGAATACCCGACGCGCGTGTACACGAACCTTCCGTTCATGCCGAACGGGGTGTTGATCGGGTAGGTGGCCACACCGTTGTTGATCTGCGCGGTGAAGGCGCCGTTGGCGTTGCGGACCAGGTTGCGGTCTGGGAAGTTGTCGAAGATGTTTTCGGCGCCGATGGCGACGGTGTATCCGCGCCAGCGGTAGGCGACTTCCGCGTCAGCCAGCCATTCGGCGGCGTAGAGCTGGTCGTCGGCCGGCAGGATGGTGAAGCTGCAGTACTCGCCGTAGCGGCTCTCGCGCAGGGTCGTGGACCAGCCGGAGCGGTTCCAGCTCTGCATCAGGCGGATGTTGTCCTCCGGCTGTCCGCACTCCACGCGGCGGCGCTCGATGCGATCAAAGAGCACGTTGCCGAGGCCCGCCAGCTGGGCCGGGGTGGCCACTTCGCCGACGATCTGCGTCTCGTTGTTGCTGTACGCGGCGGAGAGGTCGATGCGGCCGCCCAGCAGCGGGTGCTGGTAGTTGGCCACCAGGTCGTAGCCGTTCGTCTCCGTGTCGATGGCGTTGGTGAAGAAGCGCGCCGCCGTGGCGCCGAAGGGCTGGATGAGCGGCAGGATCCGCGCGCCCGTGAAGTTGCCGGAGAAGACGATCCGGTCGTCGATGTCGATATGGAAGTAGTCGGCGGTCAGCTCGAGATTGGTCAGCGGCTGCCAGACCACGCCCGCGCTGAGGTTCTTCGACTTTTCCGGCTTGAGATCGGTCGCGCCGAGGGCGCGGGCCAGGGGAGTGTCGACACGATAGGTGCCGGTCTCGAACGGTTCCACCACGCCCGTGGCCGTATTGAGGATGAAGTTCGTGCTGATCGCGGAGAAGTTGCCCTGGCTCAGTGACGGCGCGCGGAAGCCGGTGCTGGCCGAGCCGCGGAAGATGAGCTGCTGTATCGGCGAGTAGCGCACCGTGAGCTTGCCGTTGGTGGTGTTGCCGAAGTCGCTGTAGTTCTCGAAGCGGCCCGCCAGCCCGACGCGGACCTTGGCCAG
>JAXDJK010000448.1:0-3266 GCA_034665665.1 Acidobacteriota bacterium | reverse complement strand
CCTCGCCGCAACAACTCCGGAATCACGCCTTCACCGATCACGCCGGTACCGCCTGTCACGAGGATCTTCATGCGCACGTTTGGAGCACGCGAGATGCCATTTGAGGCGTGTTGTAGGCTCAGTGCGGTAGGCCGAAGATGTAGTAGATCCCGCACAGCAATGCGAGCACGACCGCGCCGGGACGCACTTCGCGCCAGCGTCCGCCGAGGAGCTTCATGACCGGGTAGAGCAGCAGGCCGGCGGTCAGGCCATTGGCGATATTGAAGGTGAAGACCATCACCACGATGGTGGCGAATGCCGGCACCAGCTCCGTGTAGTCGTCGAAATCGATCTTCGTCACCGATGCGAGCATCAGCATCCCCACGATCAGGAGCGCCGGCGCGTAGGCGTACTGGAGCGACTGCAACGGCTCGAGCAGGGGAATGAAAAACAGGGAAAGTGCGAAGAGCGCGGCGGTGACCACGGCGGCCAGTCCGGTGCGTGCCCCTTCGCGAATGCCGGTGGAGGACTCGATGTACGCGCCGCTGGTGGACGTTCCGATCAGGCCACTGAAGACGCACGTCAGCGCGTCCACGAGCATCGGTTTCTCGATCTCCGGAAAGTCGCCCCTTTCATCGAGCATCCCTGAGGCCGCGCCGAGACCGACCAGCGTGCCGAGGGTGTCGAGCAGCGACATCAGAAAGAGCGTCAGCAGGATCGGGAGGAACGACAGACGCAGCACGGACTTGACGTCCAACTGCAGCGCGATGGGCGAGAGGTCGTAGGGGAGGGCCATGACGGCTTTCGGTCCATGGCCGACGCCGCACAGCACGCCGACGACGGCCGTGACGACGATGCCGATCAGGATCGCGCCGGGCACGCGGCGGTGCACCAGCACGGCCGAGAGGACAAAGCCGAAGATCGCCAAAAGTACGGGCGCAGAGCGCACGTCCCCGAGCTGCACCGGCACGGCCTGCGCGGACTTGACGATGCCGCTCTCGAAGAGACCGATGAAGGTGAGAAAGAGGCCGATGCCGGCGCCGAAGCTGTGCTTCATGGACCGCGAGACCGACGCGGCCAGCCAGGTGCGCACGCCGAGGAAGGTGATGATCACGAAGATCACCCCGCTGACGAAGACCGCGCCGAGGCGCTGCTGCCAGGTGATGCCGAAGGCTGCCAGGCCAAAGGCGATGAACGCGTTCTCGCCCATGTACGGCGCGACGGCGATGGGACGGTTGGCGTAGAGACCCATCAGCAGGGTGCCGAAGACGGCGGTGAGGATGGTGGCGACGGTGCTCGGACCTGCAGGGATGCCGGCGAAGGAGAGGATGGCCGGGTTGACGACGATGATGTACGCCATCGAGACGAACGTGGTGATCCCGCCCACGACCTCGGCACGTAGGGAGCTCCCGCGCTCGGCGATGCGAAACATCAGTGGGGTTTGTACGGGGGAGTGGGCGGTTGGCCGTTGGCGGTTGGCGGGAGAGTCGGCGCGAACGAACCGCCAACCGTCAACCGCCAACCGCCAACCCGCTTTACTGCACGTGGATGTTGTTCACGACCCGCGTCACGCCATTGACCTTGCGGACGGCGGCGATGATGGAGTCGGCATCGGTCTGGTTGTCGACGTTACCGCCGATCGTGACGACGCCTCCGTCGGCGACGCTGACTTCCATCGCGAAGGTCTTGCCCGGGACGGCGGTGGAGATGGCGCCGCGGACGTCGCCTTCCATGGCGGTCTTGTCGACTTCACTCGGCAGGACGCGGTTCATGGAGCAGGCGGTGGTGGCCAGGGTAGCCGTGAGCAGCACCAGGATCAGGAACAGGGCTTTGCGCTTCATATTGGTGATTCCTCCTTCAAACAGAAAAGGGAGATAGCAACGGCTGTACCCGGCATTGTTTCTGGCCCGTCACTTGCTCTTAATAATAGCGGAAACGCGAAAGGAGATCAGATGCGTAACCCATTCACGAAGAGAAACTTAAATGAGCGTCGCAGGGCGGGCGGAACTGTCCTCGCGCTGACGCTTTCAGCCTCGCTCGCCGCCTACGGCTGCACCACCAATCGCATGCCGGGAGATGGGGAGCCGACGCATTCTTCGCCGGCCATTTCGCCCGCGGCAATCCCGGGTACGTCGGGCGGTACGTCCGCCGGCGACCAGCTTCAGCCGATGTTTTCGTCCAGCGGAATGCGTCTGACGCCCGGCCAGGCCGCGGCGCTGATGGCGCAGCACCAGACTCCGCGGGTGCGGGTGCTGGGAAAGGTCGATCCGGGTCCGAGCCCGACCGGCAACAACCCTCCGCCGAACGGTCAGTTCAGCTGGCCGGCTCTGCAGACCAATCCGCAGGTGACGGTGAATTCGAGCATCAGCTCGCCCGCCACTCCGGCCGTGATCAGCGGCGCGGGTGAGGGCTCGGCTACCACGGGCGTGGTCTCCGGCGGCCTGGCCGTGGGCGGCACGAACGCGGGTTTGACGGCGGCTTCGAATGCGCTGGCGTCGGCGGCGACGAACCTCGGCGCGGGGGCGGCCATCGGAACGACGATCGGTACCACCGCGGGCACGACCGCGAGCGTCGGTACGACGGCCGGCACGACCCCGAGCGTCGGTAACGTCGGGACCGTGGGCACGGACAGCGCGGCAGTCTTCAGCAGTAATGCGAGTGCGGCGACACCGACCACGGCGGCCATTCCGCTGACGGTGGGAACGTTCGCGGCAGGTCCGAGTGTGGCAAGCTCCAGCACGGTCAGTCCGATATCCGGCTCGAATACCGGTTCGCTGACGCCGACGGTATCGTCCGGCAACGTTCCGGGAGCGACGGCCACGCTGAATTCGGCCGCGATCGCCTCGAACGCGCGCCTCGGCACGCCGACGGGCAGCTCGCTGACCGGCACCACGCCGACCACGGGCACCGGCACGGCCACCGGTACGACCACTACCAGGACTTCTTCGTTGTCGGCGGGGCGCCGCACGCGCACCGTGTCGACGGGAACCGGGAGCGTGCGTGTGCTCACGAACGCGAACGGGAGTCTGGTCGTGACGAATGTAGGCAAGTCTTCGAACGGCACGGGTAAATCGCAGCAGTAAACGTACGACACAGCGAGCGACGACTCCATGACCGCAGAGATTCGGATCGGCACCTCGGGCTTTCACTACAAGCACTGGCTGGGTACGTATTACCCAGCCGGTACGAAGCAGGGCGGGATGCTCGAGCATTACCTGCAGGATTTCGATACGGTGGAGCTGAACAACACGTTCTACCAGCTGCCGAAGGAGTCGTCGTTCGAGGCG
>JAXDJK010000447.1:0-8368 GCA_034665665.1 Acidobacteriota bacterium | reverse complement strand
GGGAGCGCGCCCGCGGTCATACTGAATGCGTAGGGATCGGTTCCGCCGGCGGGCACGAGGGTTTCGGCATAAGGAACGCTCATCGTCCCGTTCGGAAGCACGTCCGGTTCGATGGTCAGAGCCGGGCAGTCGAGATCGTAGGTGCGCTGGCCTTGACACCCCGACGTCTCATCGTCGACGGTCACGGTGAAGACATAAGGCCCGGGATCGGTCGGAGTGCCCTGGATCGTGAGGCCGGTAATCTCGAGTGTGGCGGGTAGACCGATCGCACTGAGGCGATAGGACCCGGAGCCGCCCGTTACGACGATCGTCTGCTCGTACGGAACGCCCTGCGCCAGCGGTGGAAGCTCCGAAAGGACGAGATCGGGACCGCAGGCGACGCGGATGTCGTATGCCGCCGTTCCCGAACATCCGCGTGCGTCCGTCGCGGTGATGGTGAATGCGATCGGACCGGACCGCGCCGGGGTCCCTTCCAGAATGCCGTTCGACGCAAGGACCATTCCCGGGGGAAGCGAACCGGAGGTCACGGTGAATGTGTATGGGGCGAGGCCGCCGCTTGCTGTGATCGTCTGGCGATACGGCATCCCCACGTTTCCGTTCGGGAGCGTCGCCGGAGCGAGCGTGACGGGAGCACAGCATAAAGAGACATCATTCGCATGCAACGCGACCGCGCCCGTGCGTGCAAAGAGGCGGCCGGAGAGCCGCGCGCCGGGATTGAGCGCGATATCCGTGAGCGCGAACAGATTTCCGATGAATATGGTCCGCGCTCCGAGCTGTGCGGTGCCGGCCGTCCAGAAAACGTTCCCGTCGTACCCGTTTCCGACGACGAGCACCGAGGCATCGCCCGCAGTCGTGAGCTTCCCGGCGATGCGAAAAACCCAGACCGCGTCACGATTGCCTTCGGCATCGAGGATAAGGGGCCCGTTCAGGTCCACATCGGCCGATTCGAAGCAATAAACCCCGCGCGAGAGCGTCCGACCGCCGAGACTCGGCGAGTCGAGCAGGATATTGCATGGCTTGCCGTCCAGCTTGTCGTTCGCGGCATTGACGTCCAAGGCCGCCTGCCGCGCCAGCGCATCGTCGCGGTGCATGTCCCCGACCGAGAATGCCTCGGAAGGCAGCCCCCTGACCGCATCCCCCGGACTGACGCCCACATTCCCCGTGACCCGTGTCGGGCCCGAGCTCGTCACCGCCGAATGCGCCAGCACGACAAAGCTCGCCGCGTGGCGAAGTGCCGGCGCAGACTCGGCCAACCCCGGCGCAGCCACGCCGAGCAGCAGCCCTATCCCGATTGCGCTGAGAAAGACCTTGTACATGCGGTTTTTACGCTGTCCATAGAAGGAGAGTCCTCCACAACGGAACTCCCTACCGCCTTTCTTGGTGAAACACCGCACGCAACGATACGCAACTCGCCGCGGCGAAAGCCCTCCTCCAACAGGCCGACGACGGGCAGCTCGTCGCCATCGTCCCGCAGTTCGTCATCTTCGAAGTGACGTACGTCCTGCAGGGTGTGTACAACATAACCGGTGACCGACTGGCCGCGATGATCGCGACGTGGTCGGCTTCCCCGGCGCTCGCGTCATCGACGACTGCCCCTGGAAACGGGTGCTGGAAGTCTGGCCCGATCCGCTTCCATCCCTCGCCGATGCGGCGATCGCCGCCGTCGCCTTCGCGAACCGATACGACGCCGTGGCCACGTTCGACCGCAAGCTCGCGAAGCGCGTCCAGAATCTCGGCGTCTCCTCGTACTGGTGACACGCTGCCAGTGGGTTTCGTCGCCACCGACCTCGATCGCATGCATGCGCAGAGCATACGCAGGTCCCGCGGGAAGGTGAAAAAAAGCCCGAAGCCCTTCGAGGGAGCGAGGCTCCGTCAGCTCGTGCGCGACTGCGGGCCTCGTCGGAGCGTCAACCCGAAAGGATCATCTCGCGAACCGAGCTCGCAAGATTCTCGAAGTTGAATGGTTTGCGGAGGATGGGAATGGACGCCTCCCGAATGGCGTCCGGGATGGCCTCATCCGCAAAGCCGGTCATCAGCATCACTTTCATCGCCGGTCTGAGCGACAGGGCGGCCTCCGCAAGCTGGTAGCCGTTGAGACCGGGCATCTTGACGTCCGAGAGCAGCATGTCGATCGACGTCTCGGACTGCAGAATCTCGAGACCGGCGGTTCCATCAGCGGCCTCGATGACGAGGAATCCTCCGTGGCGCAGCGTGACACCGACGACGCGGCGCAGCATCGGTTCGTCTTCCGCAAGGAGGACGGTGAAGGGATTCTCTCTCACGGACACGTGCATCATACGGCCTCCCGTGATTCGGCCGCACAGTGGCGGCGGAGAAGGATGGCGATGGTGGTGCCTTTCCCCGGGGTGGTCTCGATGTTCAGGTATCCATCGGATTGGCGGATGAAACCGAAGGCCATGCTCAGACCGAGACCGGTTCCCTGTCCATGAGGTTTGGTGGTGAAGAACGGATCGACCGCGCGCTTGCGCACGTCGTCGGTCATGCCAGTCCCGGTATCCCGCACGTACAACCCGATGTACTCGCCCGGCGTGACTTCCCCGCCAAGGTCGCCCACTGGCACAAAGCAGTCTTTCGTCTCGATCGTGAGCGTTCCACCGTCCGGCATCGCATCGCGGGCATTGATCGCAAGATTGAGGATCACGTTCTCCATCTGGTTGACGTCGCAAAGCGTCTTCCCTGTCGCGTTCAGCTCCCACTCGATGCGAACACGACCGCCGACCGATTGGACGATCAGATCCTTCATGCCGGTGGCGAGCTCGCCGAGATCCACGGACCGGGGCGACAGCGGCTGGCGGCGGGAGAACGCGAGCAGGCGCCGCACCAGGTGACCGGCACGATCGACGGCCTCGCCGGCACCGTCTACGTAGGTTCGCATGGCGGACGGGTCGTCGCCGCCGAGGGTCTTGAGAAGGTGGAGGTTCCCCTGGATGATGGCAAGCAGGTTGTTGAAATCGTGGGCGATGCCGCCGGAGAGGTGCCCCACCGCCTCCATCTTCTGGCTCTGACGCAACGCGTCCTCGGCTTTACTCCGTTCTTCCATTTCGTTCTGCAGCAGTGAGTTCGTTTCGGCGAGCGCGAGAGCGCGCGCCTCGAGCTGACGGTTCGCCTCTCTCAGCGTGCGCTGCGAGGTGCCCATGAAGGCCATCAGGACCGCGGCCATGACCGCAAGCAGCATGACCGCGGCGTGCCGCGTCAGCCGCCGGCTGAGCGGCTCATCGATCGTACGAATGTACACGGTGCCAAGGGGGGCTCTATCCTGCGTGACCGGCACGAGAATCATCGACCTGCGGCCCCGCACGGCGATGCTCCGATCGGGCGCAGTTCGCGGCAGCGGCTCCTGGCCCGGCCGAACGAAACTTGCGACGATCGCCTTCTTGTCGCCGTACACGCCGGCAGCCTCGATCTCCGGATTGATCTGTAACGCGCTGACGTGCTCCTGCACCGTCTTCGCGTCTCCGAACACGAGAGCGGCCGTGACACTCGCCGCGAGGATTTCGCCCTGTACCGTGACCTCGCGGACCTGCTGCGCGCGGAAGATCCGGTCCTGATACGCGGAGATCGCAATGCCCGCGGCCAGCAGGGCGATAGCGGCCGTCAGCGCGTACGCTGGCTTGAACCGGCGCGGGCCGCGAGCGCGAGCAGCGATGGTCATGGCTCGTTTCCGGGCCTCGCGACGTTGACCCTCCGCCCAAGCGCGAGCAGTTTGGAGCTGATGACCAGGCGGTTTCGCGCCGCGGCGGCGTTGTCGATGTCAAAGCTCACGCGATCGTCGACGATGACGAAGTGCATGATGCCCGCGGTGGGGCCGATCGCCGAATCCGTGACAGTCAGAGTCGCGGTACCGCTGACAGCCTCCAGCGCCTCGGCAACGGACTGATTCGCCGATCCCGAGATGAACATGACGTGGCAATCGGATTGGCGCTCGGCCCTCGCGAGCTGCCGCAGCACGATCGGGTGCCTGCCCACGTTCTGACCCGACACCGCCTCCTGTATCCGGCCGGCGAACGGATCCGGGCCGACCACGCAAAGGTTGAATGGAGAAGACTCGCGAGCGAAGGAGCCTTGCGGCCATTCGACGAAGGAGGCGAACTTGTAGAGGAACGTCGCCTTTACCGCGTATTCGAGGGAGCGATCGGCGCCGTGAGCCGGAATCGCGGCCAGTAGCACGGTAAGCGCGATCGGGCGGAGGAGGCGGCGCGTGAGAGCTCCGGAAGACATCTCAGCGGGTCCATCGGGCGGTCAGCGTGAGCGAGCGCGGAACCTCGCTCGGCAGGATCGAGGGATTCACGAATTCGAGATGGCGTTCGTGCAGCAGATTCTGTCCGTCGAGAGACAGCTCCAGCTTGTCCGCCGCTTGCCATGCGATTCGCGCGTCGGCTTCAAGATAGGAGGGCACCGCGGGACGCTTCAGGCGGCCCACGTTCCGCAACCACACGTCCACGGCGAACCCACGGGGAAGGTCCATGCTGGAACGAAGCTGCGATTGGTAGCGCGGATCGTTCCCGGCGAAGGCAACACCGAACACATCACGGTTGCCGGGTGCAAGCCGCAGATTCTTGCGCAGCGCGCTGAAGCCGGCGCTGAGATGCCACCAGTCGCGCACGGCGAGGTTCGCCCACGTCTCGACGCCCTGGGTGTCGCCCTCCATGTTGTTGCGTACGACGAGCGGGAACACGGCCGGTGTCGATGCCTCCACGGTCCGGAGGCGATCGTAGACGTTGTAGAACGCCGACACTGAAAGGGAGAGCGAGGGCGAGAGGAGACCGCGATAGCCGACCTCGTTGGCGAGGAGGTCTTCGGACTGGAAGTCAGGCCCGCCGGCAAGGACGCCGGGGTTGATCAAGTCGGTGTCGAAGCGCGACGGCGTGCGCACCGCGCGTGCGACGGACGTCCACAACATCGTCCGGTCCGAGACCGACCAGGACAGCCGCGCGTCGGGCATGAGCTCGACGCCGGTGTAGCTGTTGTCCTCCACCTTGATCCCGACGGCAAGTTTCAGTCGGCGGCTGAGCGCGATGGCATCCTGAGCGAAGACGTTCGCGAAACGGAGAGTGCGCTCATCCGGCGAGAGGAAGGCCGTTCCAGGCCCACGCTCGAAACGATCGTCGGTGATGCGGTAACCCGCTCCGACCACCAGCGCGTGTCTGGAGCCGCGGGAGAAGTCGTACTGCGTTTCCAGCGCGTATTGATCGACAGTCGCGTCGATGCCGCTGACCAGAAGGCGGCGTGAGTTGTCGAAGTACGTCTGCACGCGCAGGTTGGAACCGCCGCTGAATTTGCGCGCCCAGGTCGCCGAGACGTTCCCACCGCTGATGGTTCCGCTCGGAAGAAACGCCGGCCGCCCGATCCCGGTCCCCCGATAGAAGTCGCCCTGCAAGGTGAGGGTGTCTGAGCCCTGGCTGCGGTCGGCGCGGAAGCCGCCCTGCAAGTGGTTCCAGGAATCATCGGTGCTCGTGCCGTCCGCTCGCACCATCGAGCCCTGCCGGAGGCCGAGACCGTAAACACGGAAGCGGGTGCCGGGGCCGAGAGCCGCGCCGTAGCGCACGCCGAGCCGGCGATCGAGTGAACCGAGACGAGCATCGACCGTCCAGTCGCCCGTCTCGGCGGCGCTCTTGGTGATGATGTTGATGACGCCGTTGACGGCGTTGGCGCCCCAGAGCGTGCCACCCGGGCCGCTGATGACCTCGATGCGATCGATGTCGTCGATGAACGTGCGCTGCGCGTCCCAGAACGTTCCCGAGAAAAGCGGCGAATAGATGGCCCGCCCATCGATCAGCACGAGGAGCTTGTTCGCGGTGCCGCTCGACTGATTGAAGCCGCGTGCGGTGACCGCATACGTGTTCGCGTCGAGCCGGGCCACCTGGAGATTCGGCGCCAGCCGCAGCACCTCGGGGATGCTGTTGGCGCCGGAACGGCGGATCGCGTCGTTCGTGATGACGAAGACGGCCGCCGCAGCCTGGTTCAGCGGCTCGGCCACCTTCGAGACGGAGGTGACTTTGATCTGCGCGAGCTCTTCGATGGAGAGCCGCCTGAGATCTCGTGCGGACGCGATCTGCTCCTGCGCCGACAGCGAGGCTGCGAGGGCAGACAGAAGCGCCATCGCGACCGGCAACCAGAAGCGGACCTGCGGCCCGGCCGGAACAGCGTACGTGGTCGGATCGCCGGCCTCTCGCTCACCGGCGGTCGCTGGCACTTCCCCCTCCGTGGTACAGCATCGCTCCACCTCTACCCAGGCAGCATCGCAGAAACGGACGAACATCCGCTACTGGTTCACCAAACCATTACCCTGAATCGCCTGTCAGATTGTGCTCATGAGCCACCGAAACCGCAAGATCTCGATCGGCTGCGGCTCGAAGCCCCGGGTCACTGCCGCTACTTGACCGCCACGAACGCCAGCGCCGCGGTGCCGTCCGCGGCGAGCTTCACCACGCGCGGCTCCGGCTCCTTGCGCATTCCTTCGTACCAGACGTGCACGGTGTAGTCGTCGGCGTCGAGGTTGGTCATGGCCAGGCGTCCGTTGACGGCCGTGGCGAAGTAGGGGGTCGGCACGACCACGATGAAGCCATTCATCTGCTCGTGCACATTGCAGCCGATGGCCACGACGCCGGGCGTGTCGAACTGGATCGGGCGCGCCGGCTTGCCGATGTAGAGCGGGAGTTGGAAGCGCTTCGCGGGTGAAAGCGAGTAGACCTGATGCAGTACGTTGTCGCTGTTCGGGAACTGCACCCACGTGCCGGCGCGCACGGGCAGGACGTGCGGCACGAACGTGCGGTTGATCTGGTCGATGGACGCCACGATGCGCGGCGTGGGAAGCGTACGCGACGGAACGGCATAGGCGATGGCGTTGGGAACGGCGCTGCCGTCAGGGTAGGTGATGTCGACTTCGAGCGTTGCGGCAGCCAGCGGAAGGGCGATCAGGAGGGCGGCGAGGGCGGCGAGGGCGGCGAGGGAGGCTGCGAGAGCGGAGACCGGTCGGGACATGCTGACTATTAAACAACAGTCCCGCGTATCATTGGACATGCTTCAGCACTGGCGAGCAGTACTGGTGCGGATGCTGTCCCTCCTCGCGCTCGTCACGGCGTCGGTGAGGACGCATGCCGACATCACGCTGCAACGGAACGGCTTCGCGCTGCTGCGGCCGCAGACGCCGGCCAGCGTTCCGCTCGACGACGACGCGCTGTCCGTTCAGTTGCAACTGGGGCTCGACTGGCGCCCATTCGCCGGGTTCGGCACGCACCTCCATCTGCTGGCGCGCAATGACGGCGACGAATCGCGCCGCGGGCACGTTGGCGTCGTCGAGGCGTACGCGGAAAAGAACCTGAACGTGGGCGACGACCGCGTGCGCATCGTGGCCGGCGCGTTCTTTCTACCGACCTCGCGCGAGAACATCGACAGCCTCTGGGAGACGCCGTACACGCTGACGGCGTCGGCGCTGAACAGCTGGCTCGGCGAGGAGTTCCGCCCGATCGGCGTCGATGTTGCGTACCGGCATCGCACGGCCGCGTCAGGCACGTTCACCGGCGGCGCGACGCTCTTCGGCGGCAACGACACCTTCGGGGAGATCCTGATCGGCCGCGGCTGGGCAATGCACGACCGCTGGACGCTCCTCGGCGAGCACGTCCCGACGCGCCCCAATCACTACACGTCCATCTCCGCCGAAACGGATCACCGCCTCGGCTGGTCGGCACGCGCGAAGTGGAACAACGACGCCGGCTCGATCCAGCTGACGCGCATCGACAACCGTTCCGATGCGCTGCAGTACGGTGAGTTGTTCAACTGGGCCACGCGCTTCAACCTCGCCGGCGCCGATTACACGTGGGGCGACTGGACGGTGGCCGGCGAAGGCGGCTGGGGTACGACCGCCATCGTCACCGCACGCGGCCGCTTCTCCTCCGAGATCGCCGCCGGCTACGTCCTCGTCTCGCGCCGCGTGAAGAAGTTCCGCGTCACCCTGCGCGCCGACGAGTACCAGGTGCGCGACGACCGCGAGAATGCCCTCACCGCCGCGCTTCTCTGGGAAGCGCGTCCGCGCCTGCGCGCATCCATCGAGGGCATCACCGCGGAAGGAGAGAAGCGAATGGCGGTGGAGCTGCGCTACCGGTTCTGACCGGCGGCGCAGTTCTCCTGCTCCTCAAAACGGCAGCGAATACGGCGGTGGCACTCCCTGTACCCAGTAGTAGCCGGTGGCATCGCCCGTGAGGTACGCCACGTAGAGCTCGAGGGGACCGAGCTCGATCTCCGTGTCGAAGATGGTGTTGTTGTCGGCATCTTTCACTTCGGCGCGCGCGTGATAGACGCCCGGCTGAATGTATGTGCTCGACGTCCACTCGCGCACGCTGAAAGGAGC
>JAXDJK010000446.1:0-4002 GCA_034665665.1 Acidobacteriota bacterium | reverse complement strand
ACTCCGAGGAACTCCGAGGAACTCCGAGGAACTTTCCCGAAACAGCGTCCACACCGAGCCTGAATCGAACACCGGCTCACCTTCCGCCGGCTCCAGCTCGCCGAACCGAACGTCGATGGTCACGTCGGCTGGGGCCGTGTGGCTAGCCGGCAGCAGGAAGCGCCGGGCAGGACCGTCGAATCGACACACTCTCTCCGCATCGATCCCGCTTCCGCAATGGAGCGCGATCGTGATCTCAGCGATGCGGAGAAAGGCGTCGGACGCCATTTACGATCCGGGGGTCCGGCAGAAGCCGACCGTCTGGCAGCCGCCGCCGCTCGGCCCGGCCGAGACAGAGGACTTGCAGAAGCCGAGGACGGCTTCTTCGGGACGCAGCGGAAAGCGCGTCAGCATCGGCTTCTCGTAGCGTTTCTTTTCCTGGTTGTTGTTCTCGTGCATACCCATCCTCACACCCGCGCTTGAATCGCGGACACACTGCATGAACCACAGGAACCGGAGCCGCACGCGGAGGCGGATCCGGCAGGTAACTCGGGGAGCTCGGCGGCGACGAATGGCGCGCGGTGGTGGACTTCCGCGGCCATGGTCACGATCTCGTCGTGATGCGTGCCGTCCACGCAGTACTCGCATTCGCCGTGCGGCCGCACCGGCACTTCGAAGACGTTCGCACGCAGGTGCGCGACTTTGCACAGGTACTCGACTGGCGCCTCGGCGTCGCCGTTCTCCAGCTCCCCGTTGGCCGCGCACGAGCCGCAGAGCGACTTGAGCGCGCAGGTCGTGCACTTGGTGACGCGGGTGATGCGCTTGTCGCGGACCGTGGAGAGGAACGAGCTCCACCCCTCGCGGACCGTGCCGCTCTTGAGGCTGTACTTGTCGACGTGCGAGAGCACGCAGATGGTCATCCCGCCGTACGGGTCGATGGCGAACGAGTTCACGCCGCCGCCGCAGTCGTACAGCTGCTGGGTCTCACCGTCGGGGATGACCTCGGGCGGGGCCTGGTTGATGGCGAGGCGCCGCCATTCGGCCACGCGGATCGGATCTTCGAGATCGAGCGCGACGATGTCCGCCGGCGTCAACCGCACAGCCAGAGGGCTGGAGGAGCAGTCGATCCGAGGGTTGATCATCGGGTCGAATTTGAATTCGACGCCCAGCTCCTCGGCGAAGCGGCGCATGGCCAGCACTTCGTGCTTGTTGATGGTCACGGCCACCGTCTTGAGCTTGAGCGGCAGCCCACGCTCGCGCAGCAGCTCGATCCCGCGCAGGCAGCGCTCGAAGGAGCCGGGGATGCCGGTGAGCGCTTCGTACGTAGCCTTGGTGCGGCCGTAGAGCGTGATCTCGATGACGAACGGCGGCAGCGCGGCCAGGAAGTCGGCCACGCGCTCGGTGATCATCGTGCCGTTGGTGAAGAGGGTGACCAGAAAGCCGAGCTCTTTGGCGTAGCGGTAGATCTCGAGGAAGTCGGCCCGGGCGAAGATCTCGCCGCCGGAGTAGCAGATCCAGAGGCAGCCCATCTCCGCGAGCTCGTCGAGCACGCGCTTGTGATCGGCCAGGGAAAGCTCGGTGTTGCGCGCGCCCATGTCGTCCATGGGCAGGTTGTTGTAGCAGTGCGCGCAGGTCAGCGGACAGCGGTTGGTGACCTCGATGGTCCCGTTGACCGGCAGGCGCAGGGCATTCACTTCTTCGTGAATGATCCGGCTGAAGTCGGAGTAGGAGGCGGTCTCGATCATCGCGGCAACTCCCCAAGCAGCGTGGCGTCGGTCAGAGAGCTGACCAGCTCCGCGACGTCGGCGGTAGCGGTGTCGCGATCGACGTCGTACTCGCCGCAGATGGTCTGGATCACGCTCTCGAGTGTGCGCGTGCCGTCGAGCAGGGCCCAGATGCGCGCCGCCACGGGGGAAAGCGTGTAGACGAAGTCGAGGTTGCCGACGTTGCTGCGGACGGGCACGAGGATCGACTCGGGGCCGACTTGTCGGCACACCACGTCGGGCGAGCGCTGGAGCGTCCGCGAGCCATCGAGCGCCGTGGCAGAAGTATTTGTCACTGGTGGACCGGGCACATCATCTCACTTTATGGGTTGCACCGAGCGGAACGCCGCGCTTCCCCTAAGTTATTGCACCAGAAGGGGCCGCAAAAAGATGACAGGCGCCCGCAAAAAAAACGGCAGCGCCCGGTTTCACGCACCAAGCGCGTCGATTTTCGCCGCCAGAACGAAGTCGCTGCGGGTCAGCCCGTCGATCTTGTGCGTCCAGATGGTGACGCGCACCTTCCCCCACGACAGGAGGATGTCGGGATGATGCCCCTGCTGCTCGGCAATCGCCCCAACACGGTTCGTGAAGTCCAGCGCGCCGGCAAAGTCGGGAAAGGCGTACCCCTTCTCCAGATGATGCTCCCCCACGATCTCCCACCCGCCCCCCAACTCGCGCCCAAGATCCTCGAGCTCCACGCCGCGCAGCGGCGGCACCCCACCCCGGCAGGGAACACACGTTTCGTTGATCAGGCAGGAGTCCATCTGCGGAATGTACTACGCGAAGGGTCTGGATGCGGCGATCTTCACCTGCCTCTCCGCGCCACGCGCGTAGCGACGATCTGAACCGCGCCGCGGCTGCTCGGATAAGATTCCGCGATGCGCCTGCTCGCAGCTGGTGTCCGGCTCGGATCGTACGAGATCGTCGAGCTCGTCGGCCGCGGCGGGATGGTCATTCCGGCAGAGACTGGCGCGCTGTCGGGGACGTGTCCGACGTGTGACAAATCGAGCGGGGCGTAAGAACTGCGACGCGAAATCGTGATCCGACGGCCTCCCTCGTAGATGGCTGCGCCTGAACACGTATTGGAGCTCCGGCCTGTCACGCCGGAGGTTCGAGATCAGCCCTTCTTCATCAGGATGGACCGGCCGGAGCAGTCGCGTTCCACGGGCTTCGCTTTTCCGAACATCAGGCGCAGCGTCGAGCCTTCGGTCTGGGTCGGCAATGTGGTTGCAAAGTACGCGGACGGCACGATCACCGGCGCGTCGACATCGGCGCAGCGGTAGACGTTCTCGTAGACGTAGCAGGACGTCCACGGGTCCCACAGACAGCAGGTGTACGTGCACCACCCGCTCGTCGTAGGCTGGCAGTAGCCCCAGCCATGCACGCCTTCGGGAACGCACGTGAGACATGCGGCGCTCGCGGCCGATGCCACCACTAGAGAAGCAACGAGGAGTACGACCAGACGGAACCTCATGAGGAGATCTCCTTTCAGGTCGAAGTATGGAAGAAACGCGGGAAAGCACGCAAGCAGACCGAGCGGCGTTCGACAGGCTGTACACCGGCTCGGCCAGTCGTTCCGTAGAGTTACGTTTCGCAAAGTCGCGCGTTCCCGCCGCTTTCGTAGAGCCACGAGCAGCGCCTGTGGCTGTACAAGAGCGGCGGGAAAGCGCCGCACTCCAAACGCTTCGCGTAGTCCGGCACGCTTTAGGTGCCGCGGGTGCGCATGGCCAGTTTCTTCGAGCCGAGGGGATCGGGATCGTCCAGCGGCGGCGCGGCAGCGAGCGGTGCGGCGGGAGCGGCCTTGGCCGGGGTCACTGGCGCGGTGCCCTGCAGTGGCTTGCCGTCGGGGCCGGGGGTGGTCAGCCAGCGGATGATGGTCTGCTGCTTGGCGGCGGAGAGGTCGCGGGTGACGGGCATGTAGTGCGGGTCGTTCGGGGAGAGGCCGAAGACGGTGGCGATGGGGCCGGCGTTGGCGGCTACGGCGTCGTAGCTGGTCAGGTCGATGATCGTATCCATGAACGGATAGAGGTTGCCGTACTGCTGGAACATCGGCTGGATGTCCGGATACCACTTCGGCTCGGCCGGCGGGTCGTACGCATTCCAGACCAGCAGGCTGACGAAGTCCCAGGGGTTGAAGCCAAAGTCGGTGGGCGGCGGTGGTGGGGCGTTGGGGTTCGCGGTCTCGCTGGTTGGGGGATTACCGAGGACCGCGGCCGCGGCTAGCGGGAGATAGCGGACGCCGTAGACCTGCCCGTCGATG
>JAXDJK010000445.1:0-3126 GCA_034665665.1 Acidobacteriota bacterium | reverse complement strand
AGGGCGAGACCGACTCCAGGAAGCGGATGGCCTTGTCGGTGGGCATCATCGCGCTGGGGCGCTTGGTGACCATGTCCGTCGTGATCGGACAGTAGCTGCAGCGCAGGTTGCAGGCGTCGGTGAGCAGCAGGTCGATGCCCCACGGCAGCGGCGCGTACCCGGCATACGAGCGCGCTTTGCGCCCGACGGTGGTGAGAGCGGAGCGAACGCGACTCGAAAGCTGCATTGGTTGGATATACGGGCAGGTCGGGATGGCTGTCTACGGCGGGTAGTCGTGTTAGCGTTCGCCCCATGCAGATGCGACGTTTTTGTCTTCTCCTCGCACTCGCCGCCACCTTCGCGCTTCACGCCCAGGTCGATCCCGCGCGTTTCGCGGAGATGCGCTGGCGGAGCATCGGGCCATTCCGCGGCGGACGGACTGTGGCGGCGGTGGGCGTGCCGTCCCAGCCGAGCCTCTTCTACATCGGCGTGAACAACGGCGGCGTCTGGAAGACCACCGACTACGGGCGGGTCTGGACGCCGATCTTCGACGACCAGCCCACCGGCTCCATCGGCGCGATCGGCATCGCCCCCTCCGATCCCAACATCATCTATGTGGGCAGCGGCGAAGGCTTGCAACGCCCCGACCTCTCCACCGGCGACGGGATCTACAAGTCCACCGATGCCGGCAAGAGCTGGACGCATCTCGGCTTGCGGGATGGCCAGCAAATCCCCACCATCGTCGTCGATCCACGCGATCCGAATCGCTTCTTCGTGGCCGTGCTCGGACATCCGTACGGGCCGAACGTGGAGCGCGGCATCTTCCGCTCGACGGACGGCGGCCGCACGTACCAGAAGGTGCTGTATCGCGACGAGAACACCGGGGCCATCGACGTGATCCTCGATCCGTCCAATCCCGATACGGTCTACGCCGCGCTGTGGGAAGCGCGGCAGGGGCCGTGGGAGAACGGCGCGTTCAGTGGTCCGAACAGCGGGATTTTAAAATCGATCGACGGCGGCACCACCTGGCACCAGCTCACGCAGGGTCTCCCCGCCACGGGTGAGCTCCTCGGGCGCGCGGGACTGGAAGTCTCGCAGGCGACTCCGAAGCGTCTCTTCACCATTACCGGTACGACCGCGGCATCAGGCGGGCTCTATCGCTCCGACGATGCCGGCGAGAGCTGGCAGCGCATCAACGACGACGAGCGGATCTGGGGCCGTCCGGGCGATTTCAACGAGGTGCGCACCGATCCGAAGAACGCCGACGTGGTGTACGTGGCGAACGTCGTGACCTGGAAGTCGACCGACGGAGGCAAGACCTTCGCCGCCCTGCGCGGCGCGCCCGGCGGCGACGACTATCACCGTCTCTGGATCAATCCGAATGATCCAAACATCATCCTCAACGCCTCGGATCAGGGGGCGGTGATCACGGTCAACGGCGGCGCCACCTGGAGCAGCTGGTACAACCAGCCCACGGCGCAGATGTACCACGTGAACACCGACAACGCCTTCCCCTACCGCGTCTGCGGCGGGCAGCAGGAAAGCGGCTCGGCCTGCGTCACCAGCCGCAGCGACGAGGGGCAGATCACGTTCCGCGACTGGCGCCCGGTGGGCGTGGAGGAGTACGGCTACGCCGTGCCCGATCCGCTCGATTCCGACATCGTCTACGGCGGTAAGATCACCCGCTTCGACCGCCGTACCGGCGTGGCCGAGGACATCACACCGAAGCCGCTGCGCGGCGCGGGATATCGCGTGGTGCGTACGCAGCCGGTGGTCTTCTCCGGCGCCGATCCTCGTGTGCTCTTCTTCGCCTCGAACACGCTCTGGCGCACGACCACCGGCGGGCGCGAATGGACGCAGGTCAGCCCCGACCTGACGCGGAAGGAGTGGGCGGTGCCGGCGAACGTCGGCAAGTTCGTGACGCTGCCGGCGGCCCAGCCGAAGCAGCGTGGCGTGATCTACGCAGTGGCACCCTCGCCGCTCGACGTGAACCGCATCTGGGCCGGCACGGACGACGGGCTCATTCACCGCACCATCGACGGCGGCAAGACCTGGACGGACGTGACCCCGCCGGCGCTCGTGCCGTGGGCAAAGGTCTCGGTGATGGAGGCGTCACACTTTGACGCCAACACCGCCTATGCGGCCATCAACACCTTCCGGCTGGACGATCTGCGGCCGCACATCTACCGCACGCGTGACGGCGGCAAGACCTGGGCGCACATCACCCGCGGCATTCCGGACGGCGAGGGCGTCGTCAACGTCGTCCGCGAAGATCCCAAGACGAAGGGCCTGCTGTTCGCAGGTACTGAGCGCGAGGTGTATGTGTCGCTGGACGACGGCGAGCACTGGCAGTCGGCGCGCCTGAACATGCCGGCCACGTCCATCCGCGATCTGGTCCTGCACGATGACGACGTGGTGGTCGGCACGCACGGCCGCGGCTTCTGGATTCTCGACGACATCGAGCCCTTGCGCCAGGCCGGGCAGGCCGGCGGCGCGGCGTATCTGTACAAGCCGCAGCGCGCATGGCGCTTCCGCTGGAACAAGAACACCGACACGCCCATCCCCGCCGACGAGCCGGCCGGGCAGAATCCGCCGGACGGTGCCATCCTGGATTACTGGCTCCCGACGCCGGTCTCGGACGTGACGCTGGAAGTGCTCGACGGCAGCGGGCAGGTGGTGCGCCGCTTCTCCAGCGGCGATGCAGCGCCCGCGCCGCAGGACACGAACAATGTGCCGTGGTACTGGATCCGTCCGGCGCGCGTTCCTTCCGCCGCAGCCGGCATGCACCGCTTCGTCTGGGATCTGCACTACACGCCGCTCGCCCAGCCGCCGACGTACCCGATCGCCGCGGTGCCATTCAACACGCCGCCGGATGCCACGTCACCCTGGGTGCTCCCGGGCACCTACACCGTCCGCCTGACCGCCGGCGGGAAGACATCAACGCAGCCCTTAGTCGTACAGATGGACCCGCGCGTAAAGACACCCGCCGCCGGACTCGCGCAGCAATTCGCGTTGTCGATGGAGATGTACGACGCGCTGCGCAAGCTGGATGCGGTAAAGGAACCGGCCGAGCCGGTCGCGAGCGCCAAACAGTCGCTGCGGGCCCTGCTGGACATCCTGCAGGCCGCGGACGTCGCCCCGACCGCA
>JAXDJK010000444.1:0-7638 GCA_034665665.1 Acidobacteriota bacterium | reverse complement strand
ACGGCAAGGTCACGTGGATGAAGCACGGCCTCAAGGCGCCGGTGGAGAAGGAAAAGCAGGCCGCGAAAGAAGACCGCACCGTCGAGAAGACCGAGAAGACCGGCAAAGGCGGCGCGGCGGAGAAGAAGGCCGAAGCAAAAGAACCGACCGATCGCGAGGTCGGCATCGAAGGACTGACCTGGTCGGAAGACGTTACCAAGGCCATCATCTCCCTCTATTCGACGGACAACAAAGACCGCTGGATCTTCGCCTTCGATCCCGCCACGGCCGCCACGCGCCTCCTGGTCACCGAACACGACGACGCATGGGTGCGCTATCCCGGCACGTATCTGGCCGGCTTCCTGCCCGACAACGACACGGTCTGGTTCCTCAGCGAGCGCACCGGTTGGATGCAGCTCTACAGCGTGCCGTTCGCCGGGCTGGCCAAAGGCGCCACGGCGCGCGCGCTGACCACCGGCAAGTGGGAGATCGACGACGTCTCGCTCTCGGCCGATCGCCGCAGCTTCCTCCTCACCACCAGCGAAGCGTCGCTCTATGAGCGCCGCCTGTATCGCCTGCCAGTCACTGGCGGCACACGCGAAGACCTGACCCCGCAGGTCGGTCTGCACGATGCCGTGGCTTCGCCCGACGGCACGGTCGTGGCCGACGTCTGGTCGTACACGAACCGGCCGCCGGAGCTCTATGTGGCCGGTAAGCGCATCACCACCTCGCCCGCGCCTGACTTCGCGTCGTATCCGTGGCTGGACGTGCCGATTGTGGAAGTGCCGGCGCGCGATGGAGCCAAGGTCCCGGCCCGCATCTACAAGCCGGCCAACTGGAACGGCGGGCCGGCCGTGATCTTCGTGCACGGCGCCGGTTACCTGCAGAACGTCCACCGCGGCTGGTCGACGTACTTTCGCGAGTACATGTTCCATCACCTGCTCATGGAGCGCGGCTATCTCGTGCTCGATATCGATTACCGCGCCTCCGCCGGCTATGGGCGCGATTGGCGAACGGCCATTTACCGCTACATGGGCGGCGTCGACCTGAACGATCACCTCGATGCGGCCAAGTGGCTCACCACCGAGCATCGTGTCGATCCGAAGCGCATCGGCATCTACGGCGGCAGCTACGGCGGCTTCATTACGCTCATGGCCATGTTCACGGCACCCGACGTCTTCGCCGCCGGCGCCGCGCTGCGTCCTGTGACCGACTGGGCGCATTACAACCACGGCTATACATCCAATATCCTCAATACGCCGCAGGGCGATCCGGATGCGTACCGCAAGTCCTCGCCGATCTATTTCGCCGAAGGGCTGAAAGGACATCTGCTGATCTGCCACGGCGTGGTGGACGTGAATGTCCACTTCCAGGACACGGTGCGCCTGGTGCAGCGGCTCATTGAGCTGCGCAAGGAAAACTGGGACGTGGCCATGTATCCGCTGGAGGACCATTCGTTTGTGGAACCGACCAGTTGGGCCGACGAGTACAAACGCATCCTGAAGCTGTTCGAGACCGAGCTGAAGTAGAAGAGCGCAATAACACCGCAGAGACCACTGTTCGCCCGCGTAATCCCTCGAAAGGTCCTCTCTATGCGCCGACTTGCGACACTGCTGTGCTGCGTTGTGCTGTCTCTTCCTCTGTTTGCCCGCGATGAGTTCCATCCGCCCACCACCGCGGAGATGGAACTGAAGGACCTCTCCTGGGCACCGGGCGCCAACGCCGTGCTGCTGGAGTGGAACGTCCGGCACGATGACGACGTCTCGATCGGCAGCGAGTACTACAGGATCAAGATCCTCAAGCCCGAGGGAAAGGACGAGGGCGACATCGAGATCCCCTACATCCCGGGCGTGGCCGGCATCAAGGATATTCGAGCCCGTACGATCCGGCCGGACGGCACGATCGTGCCGTTCGACGGCAAGATCTACGACAAGGTCCTGCTCAAGACGGGCGGGCTGAAGGTCCTGCAGAAGACGTTTACGCTCCCCAACGTGGAGCCGGGGGCGATTCTGGAGGTCCGCTTTGGCCGCTTCTGGCCGGCTTCGCAGCTCAATGCGAACCGGTGGGCCGTGCAGCAGAAGCTGCCGATTGCCAAGGCCACGTTCTGGATCAAGCCGTATCACGGCTTCGCCAGTGTCTGCGCCTCGGTGGGTCTGAAGCCGGAGCAGATGCCGAAGCGCAATCGCGAGGTCTACGAGGCCGTGGTGACGAACATGCCGGCCTTCGAGGACGAACCGCTCTCGCCGCCCGAGGACGAGATCAAGCCGCGCATCGAGCTCTATTACACCTACAACGGTAATTCCGAAAACTACTGGACCGAGACCGGCAAGCTGTACTCCGGCATCATCGAGGACTTCATCGGCAAGCGGTCCGGGATCAAGCGCGTGGCGGAGGAACTGACTGCCGGCGTGACGGACGACACTGAAAAACTCCACCGCCTCTATGACCGCGTGCAGAAGCTCGAGAACACGTCCTTCGAGCGCGACAAGACCGGCCAGGAAGAGAAGCGGGAGAAGCGCCGCGAGACGGACCACATCGAAGAAACGCTGCGCGAGGGCTACGGCAATCGCGATGAGCTGAACCGTCTCTTCGTGGGCCTGGCGCGCGGGCTCGGCTTCGAAGCCGGCATTGTGATGACCTCGCAGCGCGACCGGACGTTCTTCTCGCGAAAGCTGCCCGATTTCGGCCAGCTGCCGGTGGAGCTGGCCATGGTGAAAGTCGGCGGCGTCGACCGCTACTTTGACCCGGGCACGCCGTTCGCGCCGTTCGGACTGCTGCCGTGGGCGAACACCGGCATCGACGGCGTCCGGGCAGACCTGAAGACCGGTGGCAAGTGGCTGGTCACACCAACCCAGAACGAGGCCACGGCCACGACGAAGCGGTATGCCACGCTCCGCCTTCAGGACGACCTGCTGGTGGGCGCGGTGCGCATCGTGTACGACGGGCAGGAAGCGATGATCGAGCGCCTGGCCGCCCTGCATCAGGACGAAGCCGAGAACCGCAAGCGCATCGAGGACGACGCCAAGAGCTGGTTCCCCGAAGGCGCCGTCGTCAAGCTCACGAAGATCGATAAAGCGACCGACATCACTGCGCCGCTCGAGCATACGTTTGACGTCGAGCTGCCGCACCTCGGCACGGTCACGGGCTCGCGGGCGGTGGTGCCGCTGTCCGTCTTCACGTCCCGCAACGGCAATCCCTTCGGCGCCGAGAAGCGCAAGTACGACATCTACTTCCCCTACGCGCGGCAGGCCTTCGACGTGGTCACGCTCGAAGTGCCGGCCGGCTATGCGGTGGAGAACGTTCCGGCGCCCACCACCATCGACGAGAAGATCTTCCGCTACGGCACCAAGTGGTCGCAGGCCGACGGCAAGGTCACGCTGGAGCGCACCACCGTCCGCGGCGGTGTGCTGATCGCCGCGGTGCAGTATCCGAAGCTGCGCTCCTTTTTCTCGCGCGTGGCCACGGCTGACCAGGATGCGGTCGTGCTGAAGAGGACGAAGTGATGCGCCGCGCGGCAGTGCTGCTGGCGTTCTCCCTGGCGGCCTGGAACGCCGCGGCCGGCGTGCCGGATTGGCTCAAGAGCGCGGCCGCCGCGCCGATCCCGTCGTATCCCGGAGACGTTCGCGGCGTGGCCCTGCTCGACGAGATCTCGGTGACGGTGCTGCCATCCGGGGAGATCCGAAAGCTGACCCGCCGTGCCTATCGTGTCCTGGGCACGGCCGGCCGCGACCTCGGCTATGTGGCCGTCCACTTCGACTCCGACACCCGGCTCACCGCGCTGCGCGCCTGGTCGATCACCGCGAAAGGGGAGGAGTACCAGGTCAAGGAGCGCGACGCCTCGGAAACCAGCGCCTTTGACGGCGAGCTGTATGCCGACAACAAGATCAAGGTGCTGCGCATCCCTGCCGCCGAGCCGGGCAACACCATCGGCTACGAGTACGAGCAGACGGGCCGGTCGTACGGGCTCGAAGACGTGTGGCAGTACCAGTCGGACGTGCCGGTGCGCCGCGCGCGTTACACGCTGACGCTGCCGGAGGGGTGGACGCAGCAGGCGCGCTGGTTTCACGCGACGGCCGCGGAGCCGCGCATGGAAGGAAAGAGCCTGGCCTGGGATCTGACCGACGTTCCGGCCATCGAAGTGGAGCCGCAGATGCCGGCCATGGAGGCCATCGCGGCACGGATGGCCGTGCGCTTCGATCCGGGCGGCGTCGCGCCGCTCGCGCACCGGACGTGGGACGATGTGGCGCGCTGGTACGAGGGCCTCTCGGCGCCGCGACGCGCCTCGAGCCCGGCGCTTCAGTCCAAGGCCCGCGAACTGACGGCGAGCGCGAAGACGCTGATCGAGAAGGTCGCGGCACTGGCGCACTTCGCCCAGAACGACGTCCGCTACGTAGCCATCGAGATCGGCATCGGCGGCTTTCAGCCCCACGCCGCGCAGGACATCCTCACCTCCCGTTACGGCGACTGCAAGGACAAGGTCACGGTGCTCGCGGCCATGCTGCACGAGGTGGGGATCGAGTCGTATTACGTGCTGATCAACACGGAGCGGGGAGTGGTCGACGCCGGGTTCCCGTCGCACGCCTGGTTCAATCACGCCATCATCGCCATCCCGCTGCCGGAGGACGCGGCCAAGGGCCTGCAGGCCACAATCGTCCATCCGAAGCTCGGCCGGCTGCTGATCTTCGATCCGACCAGCACGTCGACGGCCTTCGGGTCGCTGCCGCCGTACCTGCAGCAGAACCACGGCTTCCTGGTCACGCCCGCGGGCGGTGCGATCATCGAGCTGCCGTCGCATCCGGCCTTGATGAACAAGCTGGCCCGCACGGCCAGGCTGACCCTGCGCCCGGACGGCGGCATCGAAGGCGATGTGCGCGAGGTGATGACGGGCTCCGTGGCCGCGCCGATGCGCGCCACGCTGCGCGAGCTCGGGGACGGCGCGCGCCGGCAGTATCTCGAGACGCGGCTCACGCAGCACCTGCCGCAGTCGACCCTCGGGGATCCGGTAGTCGAAAATCTCGAGGACGTGTCGAAGGAACTGATCGTTCGCTATCACATCTCCGCGCCGACCTATGCGCGCAATGCGGCCGGCATGCTGCTGGTCCGGCCGCGCGTGATCGGGCAGAAGGTAGAGGGGATCCGCGACCTGGCCAAGCGGAAGAATGCGTACGTGACCTCGGGACCGGAGCTGCACGTCGATGATTTCGAGATCGTCGTGCCGGCCGGCCTTTCCGCCGATGAGCTGCCGCCGCCGCGTGACATCACGTCAGGCACGGTGCGCTATACCAGCAGCACCACCTTCGAAGGCAGCACGCTGCACTACCGCCGCGAGCTGACCACGCAGGGCTTCGAAGTGGCCCTGGCCGATCTGCCGGCGCTCAACCGCACGTACACCGACATCCTCTCGGATGAACGGGCGGCGGCGGTGCTGGTGAAGAAGTAGGGGAGGAGTCGCCTCGGACGAACAGGCCCCGGTCATCTGCGCGTCGTGCGAACGGGAGATCCCCGATGAGGGGACCGTTTGCCCGTGGTGCGACGACGTGCTGCCGGAGCCGGGGCCGAGCTATCCGGACCTCCGCGCCGCCGTGCGAAAGACACGCGTGTGGGTGATCCTCACGTTTGTCCTCGGACTGGTGGCGGCGCCGTTCGCGCTGATTCTGGTCACGCGGGCACTGGTGCGGTTCCGTGAGATCGGCAAGAGTGACCCGGTCTCGTACCGCGAGCTGGTGGTCCTGCGCAGGATGACCGTCGGGCTGATTCTCGTCTGGAGCCTGCTCCTGGCCGGCTGGGCGGGGCTGGAGCTCCGCGGGAAGGCGCCGGCGGATGAGCTGGTGCTCGACGCCACGTTTGCCCGGATGGTGGCGGAATGCTCGTGCCCGAATACGACCATTTACCTCTCGCCCGGCGATCCGGCCGGCTTTTCGAAGGAGATGGGGCTCCGGCTTTCCGCGGGCCGGCATGTGATCCTCGGAAAGCCGATCGCGGGCGCTGATAACCGCTTCGACACACGGTACAAAACCGTGGCCGTGCTCTTCCCGCCGCGGTTCGTCTCGAAGAACCTGGCCGAGGTCAGCGGACAGCTCCGTAACGGTGCTACTGGCTCCTTCGGCGCTACCTACACGGTCCGGCGCGACGCCAAAGGCGTCTGGAAGGCCATTTCGCGGCAAACCTGGTGGAGCTCCTGAGGGAACAGGCGGCGCGCGGAGCCTGTTTCAATGCAGTCCATGACCGTAGTCGCTCAAGAACCGTCTGTCCGCCGCGTGGGAATGATCTCCCTCGGGTGTCCGAAGAACACCGTGGACGCCGAGATCATGCTGGGCCAGCTCCAGGCCGACGCCGGGCAGGTGGTCATCACGAACGACCTCGAAGAGGCCGACGTGGTGATCGTCAACACCTGCGGCTTCATCGACGCGGCCAAGCAGGAATCGATCGACACGATCCTCGAGGTGGCCAACCGCAAGGGTCATGGCGTGCAGCGGCTGATCGTGGCCGGCTGCATGGTCCAGAAGTACCGGACGGAGCTGCAGGAAGCGATCCCCGAGATCGACGCCTTCGTCGGTCTCGATGCGCTCGACAAGATCACTGAGGCCGTGACCGGCGTGGTCAGCGAAGCGGGTGCGCCGACACGGCGCAAGATGTCGCTGCGGTTGTACGAAGACCTGCCGCGTGTGCTGACCACCGGCACCGCGCACGCGTATTTGAAAGTGTCCGAGGGCTGCTCGAATCCCTGCACCTTCTGCGCGATCCCGCAGATGCGCGGTAAGTTCCGCTCGCGCGGCCTGGATGGGCTCGTGCGCGAAGCGCTGGCGCTGCAGCAGGCCGGCGTGAAGGAGCTGAATCTCGTCGCGCAGGACACCACGCGCTACGCGCAGGACTTGGGGCTAGAGAACGGCCTCACGAAGCTCGTGGAACGCCTCCTCGCGGAGACGGACTTTCAGTGGATCCGCTTCCTGTACGCATATCCCGGATCGATCGACTGGTCGCTGTTCGAGCTGATGGGCCGCGAGAAGCGCTTTGTCTCGTACTGCGATATCCCGCTCCAGCACGTTACCGCGAACGTCCTCGGGCGCATGCGCCGTCCCGGCTCGCCGCAGGAGTACCGGGAGATGATCACGCGCATGCGCGATCTCGTGCCGGACCTGACCCTGCGCACGACCTTCATCACCGGCCATCCCGGTGAGACGCCGAAGGACTTCGGCGAGCTGTACGACTTCGTGGAGTGGGCGCAGTTCGACAATATGGGCGCCTTCGTCTACTCCCCCGAGGACGCCACGCTGGCCGCGAAGATGGCCGATCTCCCCACCCGGAAGACCGCCGAGCGCCGCCGCGCCAAGCTGATGGAGCTGCAGCAGAAGATCGCCCTCGCGCGCAACGAACAGCGCGTCGGCCAGACCTACGACGCCATCATCACCGGCCTCTGCTCCGAAACGGAGAACCTCGGCTTCTCCCTCTACGAAGGCCGCATCACCGGCCAGGCCGCCGAAATCGACGGCCGCCTGCTGATCAACGACGGCATCGAGCTGCTCCCCCAGCAGTTGCCCGCTTTCGCCCGCGTCGAGATCACCGACGCCCATCCGTACGATCTCGTCGGCGCCGTGGTCGGGTAAGGGCAGCCCCCGGCAGGGGTCGTACGGGTCCCCTCCGGGGACCGACCGCCGGGAG